>CALBXO010000821.1 GCA_937890335.1 uncultured Pseudomonadota bacterium
TGATGTCGCCGGTCAGCTCGGTGCTGTCCTGGTTCTTCTCGTCCTTGGGCTGGAACGTGCCGATCCCGACGCGGTCCTTCTCACTGAGCAGGAGGCGGCGCACCTTCACGTGCCCGATGACCTTCGCCCAGTCGCCGTTGTAGTGGGCCATCAGCTCGCTGAAGATCATCCGGCTGGCCGGGTTGATCTGCCCGCGGATGCGCGGCATCAGGTCAGGATCCAGGCCCAAAGACTCAAAAGCCTGGGCGCGCCACTCCTCGGGGATGAGCTTGAGCGGCTCCTCGTGCATCGGATCCGGGAAGTGCGTCTGCCCCCCCGAGATGTGCGACAGAGCTTCCGGAATCTCCCAGCTGAAGGTGAACAGCCGGCCGGAGTCCGTGCGGCTGTAGTCCTGGATGCCGGTCTTGAGCAAGCGCGCGATCGTCGACTTGGACGAGCCGACCGGCCCGTGCAGCAGGATGATGCGCTTCTCGGTGCCGTACTCGAGGGCCGCGGAACGGAACACGTTCACGAGCCGCTGGAGCGGGATGTCGAGACCGAAGATCGCGTCCGCTCCGCCGTGCCTGGCATCGGTGAAGAAGTGGTACTGCGTGATCTTCTTCTTGTTGTCGATGTACTCCTCTTTGCCGTGGCTGAGGATCATGTCGTACAGGCGCTGGTACGCGGTCCTGCAGACACGGGGGTCCTCCTTCACGAGGTTGAGGTAGTCCTCGAACGATCCCTCCCAGTGGAGTTCCTGGTACTCTTCGTAGTTCTGGAGGGAGGCGATCTGCGCAACGAGGCTGCCGCTCATGGCTCTCCTGTCGTGTGTGAGGGCGCCACGATACACCAGTTACCGGCGGGCCGGTAGCTTCCCAAACGCAATCGCTGGGTTCAACGGCAACGACCTGTCGGAACCTCGACTACGGCGGCGGCCCAGTGCCCCAAATGCGCGGAGGCGAGGGCACGGGGCACAACGGTATCAGCCTTCCGCGGCGCGCACGAGGTCGAAGCATTCCTGGGTAGGCGTGCCGGCGAACACCAACCGGATGGGCGGCGCACCGGGGATGATCTGGTCCAGCGTGGATTGCTCCAGCATGGACAGGAACTGCTCGGGGGAATTGGCCACATAATGGCCGGTCAGCCGCATGGAGAAGGCCAGCGCCGTCAGAATCTCCTCGTGCGCTTCGGCCTGGTCTACGGAGCGGCCATAGTACGCCGCGACGGCGCGCGCGCACTGCGCGATCATGGTCTCGAGATCCTTCTTGGGGTCCCCCTCAAAACGTACCTTGGTCATCGCGTCCTCCGACTCCCGCGCAACCTCGCGCCCGCGATTCGTACCACACGGCCCCCGGTCGCCTCAATCAGCATCGGCGTCCGGCAATTCAGTTTTGGGCTCGGTTGCGACGATACGCATGAGCATGGGGGCACGGTGAAGGCACGGCAATGCGTGGGTGACGTTCTGCGTGGGGGCGCCACGCAGGTGGAGCTCGCCTGGACCGCGCCAGACCGGGACGAAAGCGCGGCCGAGCGGATCTCGGGTCCAGACGCCCGGCGCGAGCCAGGCCGGACGACCCTGTCCATCGAGGTCGGGTGCGGTCATGCACGCGTAGAGCGACGCCGCGTCAAAGAACCGAAGCCAGTCGAGGTCTGCCTCCAATCGGCCCTCGTCAAGCTCCAGGCTTGCGGCAATCCTGGCCTGCCGCGCGGCCTCGATGGCACGCCACCGATCCGGCGCATGCCGACCCAGCAGCCGCTCGAAGTGAAGGCTGGTCAACAGCGCGGCGAAACCGTCACCCATGGCGTCGAGTCCGCTCGTGTAGAGCTCGAGGCGATCGGCCTGCGGCAGGGTCACAAAGTCGTGGAACCAGCCGTGTCCATCCGGGACCGGCGCGCGATCGATCTGGGCCCACGGATCATCGTGCGCGTCGATCGCCCGGTAGACCACCTCGGACAGCTCCACGTCCCACGCGCGGGCCAGCGCGCCGGCGAGCAAGGCGTGGTCGCGCTGCGTCACAAACCTCGGGGACCCGTCGAGAAGTCGCTGGACGATCATTGCCTGCCACTGCCTGCACCGCGCGAGCCCGAATCCGCTCCCGCGCAGTCCCTCGGCGAACCCGCGGTACGGCACTCCCGGACGCGCCGCACAACGCACATCGCCAGGCTATTTCACCACGAAGGTGAGCGCCTGGCTGACGGTCGCCGCGCCGGGTCCGGCGGGCTTCGGGAACCGCGTGCGGACCAGCTGTCGGCGCACGCACTCGAGCATCGCGGTGTCGATGTTTCCCACCACGCTGGCCTTGGTGACGGCGACGCGTCCGTTTTCATCGACCGCCAGCTCCACGTTCATCACCCCACCAGCCTTCGGGTTCGTGTGCAGGGACTTCATGTAGCAGTAGCGGTATTGATTGGCCCTGCGCGCCAGCACCTGGCGTGCGGCGGAGTCCGCCATATTGGTGGTCGTCGTGGTGCCGAGCTGCATCGTGCCTCCGGGGTTACGCGCGCCGAGCCCACCGTATCCGGCTCCGCCGCTGGACCCCGTGCCGCGCACGCCCAGGCCTCCGATGCCACCGCCGCCAAGCCCGCCCGACCCGACGCCGACACCCTTTGCAGACAGCGCAAGGTCGAGGCTGTTGTTCGGACCGGACGCGGAACCCAATACGCTGTCCATCGCCTTGTCGTCCCCTGCCGTGCCTATCAAAGCGAGCAGCACTTTCTCGTCCTTCGGCTCGGACTCGAGGGCCGCAATACGCTCCTCCTCGGCCTTGTCGGCGGCCTCCTCCGGAGAACCTGGGGCGGGCTGCGGCTTTGGCGCCATCGTGGTGTGGTTCACCGTCGGCGTCCCACAGGCCGCGAGCGCGAAGAAAATGGTGAGCAGACAGATTCTCATCCCATGATGGCTAGCACACCACGCACCCCGACGCCAACGACGTACAGTCGCCTCCTCCAATTCGACGGCCGATCCCGCAACCGTGGTACACTCAGCCCAGGGAGACGGCATTGAGAGCCCTGTTGCTAGCCATATTATTGTCCGCGACCTTCAGCGTGGGCGCCTGCGCTGAATTTCCGACGCGACCAGTCGACGAATCCACCGATTCGGGCGCACCGCGACCGGACGATCGCGACGCCGAAACCGACCCAGGTGAACCCAACGACGCCGATTCCCTGCGTGACGCCGTCGATCCCGACTCCAGCGACGCCGCCCTGGTGGATGCCGCACGGGACACCACCCCCAGCGACGCACAACACGACGCGGCGGTGCCGGACGCACCTGACGCGAGAGACCCCGACGCACCCGACGGCGGGGCCAAATGCACATCGCACGACGAGTGCGACGACGACGTCTTCTGCAACGGTCGCGAGTTCTGCAACCCGGCCAGCGAACTGGCCGACGCCAACGGCTGCGTCGCCGGCCAGCCGCCCGCGGTGGACGACAACAACGCCTGTACCCACGACGCCTGCGACGAGCGAAACCGGACGGTCCTTCACGAACCCAACGGCTGTGCCTGCGTGGGTGACCCCCAGGACGCCCCGCGCGACTCGCCCCAATGCTTTCTCGACGTAGCCGTCGTCGCGGGTCTCAACGTCGCCGGCAACAAGGACGGCGGACTTCTCTGGGCCGACTTCAACGCCGACGGGCTCCTGGACGCTGCCACGAACACGCTGGACCAGGGGACCTTGGTGTTCTTCCAGTTGCCCGGGGGCCGCTTCAACCCGGTTACGGCTTCCCACGCTCCGGGACTGGCCGACGGGTTCGATCTTCGCTCCATACTCGCGGCCGACGTGAACAACGACGGATGGGTCGACATCGTCCGCAACGGAGTCGGCGAAATCGACATCTACCTGAACGGCGGGCCGGACGCGGGTTTCCGTTTTGGACTCGACGGCGGCGCAAACTGGCGCGACGCCAACCCGGACCAGGTCGAGTTCAACACCGAGGGCATGGTCCTGTCCGACTACAACGCCGACGGCTTTCTGGATGTGCTGGTGGACGCACAGAACAACGGCGTCTTCGTGCTGCGCAATCCCGGCGACGGCTCCGCGGGTTTCGAACGCTTCACGGGCGCCAATGTGGGTTTCCCCACCGGGGACTCCATCGACGGCGACTACATGACCGCGGCGGACCTCGACCAGGACGCCGACGTCGACGTCGTCGTGCGAAAGACAAACGCCGCGGACATCTGGCTCTTGGAAGACGGGCGTTTTGGCGCCTTGGACAGCGTGGACTTCAACGCGCCAAACACGAACAAGGGCGGTGTCCTCCTTTGCGACTTCGACAACGATGGGGACTTCGATCTCTTCTACTCCGACGGCGGCTCGGAGCAGCGGTTTGGCGGCGACAGCAATCGAATCTACCTCTACGACGAGGGCACGTTCCGCGCCACAGACGAGCCGCAGATCGGGAACCGGAATGTCGATGGCGTGGATTGCGGCGACATCGACAACGACGGAGACATGGACTTGTTTGTCACCACCGGGCGTGCGGACCAGCTGTTCATCAACGAGACCGACGGGGAGCTGCGCTTTGTCCGGCACGACCGCGGCACCATGTCCAACGGAGACGGCGAAGGCGCAGTCTTTGGCGACTACGACCGCGATGGCGATCTGGACCTCTGGGTGAACACAAACGGCGGCAACCAGTTGTTCCGGAACAACCTGGGCGGCCAGAACTATCTCCTGGTGGAACCCCACATCCCCTTGCCGTCGGGCCGCACCCGCGCAGACCACGGCGCCACCGTCTGGCTCGAGGACGAGGACGGACGGCGCCTCACCGGCGTGCGCACGGTGAGTTCTGGCAAGGGACATGGCTCGCAGGGCCCGCCGTCGGTTCACTTTGGGTTGCCCTGGGGCCCCTGGCAGCCCGTGCGCATCCGCGTCCGGTTTGTGGGCTCGCGGGGGCCCACCTCAACCACGCTCGTCCCGGCCGACCTCGGCGGCTACCAGTCCGTCCGAATCGTCCGCCCCGACTGACCGTACGACTTCCGTTCTCTACAGGTGGCTGCCCGACTTGCGCGCGATGGATTCGGCGGCCTTCTCCACCGCCGCGATCTCGGCCTCCACGGCCTTCTTGGGCGCTTTGGCCAGGCTGCCGTACTTCTGCTCCAGGCCCCGCATTTTCAGGTCGAGCAACCGCTTGACCTTCGCCGTGTAGCCCGGATGGTCGCGGTGCCCCGGCCTGCGGTGGGCCGGGTCACTCACGACCGTCGGCCGACCGCGCGAGTCGGTGCCCCGCCGGCTCAGCGGGTGGGTGTCCGGCAGGTTGATTCCGTTGCTCGCGCCGTCCGGATCCCAATCAAAATGGCGGGCTCGCTGTGCCAACGGGTGGTTCTTGAACAACGTGAACGGAATGAGGTGGTGGGCCTCCTGCCCCTTGGGTGTGGACAGCGCTTGTCGCAGTTTGTTGCTGCGCTTGACGCCTCCGCCGCTCTTCTGCCGCTGTCGCCACTCGGTCAGCGAGTAGCGCTTTTTGGTGGCGGTGTACGCCCTCCACTCATCGGGCGTGGCCAGTACCTTGCGGCGCGTGATCGGGTCGCGGAACTTGTACCGTCCGCGCGCGTCCGGCGCGTCCGTGAGTGCCCCGTCGGGCCGGGATCGGACCGCAGCCGCGCCGCCGTCAGTGTCCGCAGCACCCGTCCGACCTGTCTCCCGCTGGGGCGAAGCGCCCGAGTTGTCAGGCTCCGTCGATCGCGCGCCAGGTTCGGGCGCCGCGGAAGCGGGCGGCTCGGTTCGGCTCGGGGCGGGTGCCTCCGCAGGCGCGGGAGCAGGTGGCTCGGAGGGCGCGGTGGCAGGTGCGTCGGCGGGCGACGGGGCCGCGGCGGGCGGCGGCGGCGTCAGTTTGACCGCGCGCCCCGTGACAACGTCGAGAAGCACACCGGTGGCAAACGCCTTGAGCTGTCCCAGCACAAAGTCTGCGGTGAACACTCCGCGCAGCACCTCGCCGATGTCCTTGCCGGCCGCCATCTCCTGCTCGATGGCGCCAAAAAGCTGTGTCCCGACCTTGAGGCCCAACTGCTTGAAGAAGCTCTTTATCTTGTCGCCAACACCGGCGTCGGGCCCAATCTTGCCGACATTCCGGGTCAGAACCCCGATCAGCGCGTTCTGGATATCCAAAAGAAACTGCTTCCAGAGCTTGTCGCTGAGCGCCTCGAAGTTGATCTGGCCCTGGAGAATGGCCTGGTTTCCGAGCTCCTTGAGCAGACCCTTGGCCAGATCCGTGAGCAGCCCCGCCAACGGGCCCGGAACGCCGTAGCGCTCAATGACCTTCTGCACGATCAGAGCCGCGGCGCTCAGCAGCAGGTCCTGCACCTCCTTGGCTGCGTCCTCGACAATCTGATCCTGGCCGCGGCCAAACCTCCCGATCTCGGCCTTGTAGTTGATGATCCGGTCCAGCTCCTTGGTCAGGATCAGGCTTGCGTAGTCGGTCTGGTAGATCTCGGCGTAGAGCGTTTTGGACGCGTTGCGGGCGAAGGTCGGTTTGGTGTTCCCCCCGTTCCTGATGTGGTAGGTCCTCAGAGGAATCACGAGCTTCTCGGTCACCTCGGCCTTGAAGGTCTCAAGCTCGGAGATGACCTTCCGCTTCCGTTCCTTTTCGTCCCCGGAGGAGACAGCGGTCAGCTGGTCAAGAGAGCGCTGCGTCTCGCCGATGCTCTCACCCGCCACGTGGACGGCGCTCCTGGCTGCCGAGGTCATGGCCCCGTGAATGTCGGTGTAGATACGGACGATCTCCTTGTCCGCGTCCTTGTTTCCGGCGTCGATGTGCTGGTTCAAGACCGAGAACTGTCCGCCGACGCTCAGTTTCTGCGTCCCGCCGCCTCGGCGGCCCCCGCGGCGCCGCTGTTGGACCTGCTTCTGACCCGCGCTTCGCCTCTGTACGGCCCCCTGACGCTGCTGCGGCGGCCGGTTGTACTCCGTGCCCATCAACTGGGTGATGGCGACATTGGTGCCGTCCCAGCGGAACTGGACACCCATGATGAGGTAGCGCGGCGGGCGCTGGTTGGTGGTGTGCTCAAAGAAGCATGAGTAGAGATTGCCGCCCTCCTGGGCGATCCAGAGCAACGTGTTGGCGTCGATGAAATACCCGGCGTGGGGTCGCTGCGCTGTAGGGGCCTGCCCCTGGCGTCCCTGTCGGTTCACGCCCACGGCGCCGACGATGCGGCCCGTACTGGTGTCCACGGTGTTGATGGCCGCGTCGGACGAGGTGGTCTGGGTTCCCTGGCCCGCGCTGCGAGGCGTCGCACTGGGGTTGTAGGCGCCCATGGCGACGGGCTGCGACCGGATGTTGTCCGTGGCGTTGGCGGAGCCCTGCGTCTGCTGCCAATCGTGATCGTAGGTCCCGTCGCTCGACGTGATGCCGGTGGCGCCCTGCACGCGGCCCGCGGTGACGTTGCGCCCCACCCACTGCCCACGCCAACGCCCCTGGAATGACGCAAAGACATCGCCGCCGGCGTCCGTGTGCGCCTTGGCCCTTCCCTGCGCGGCGCGGCCCTTGTCCGCCAGGTTGCGCTGGACGATGTCCGCGATGTTCTGACCGGCCAGCCCCGTGGAGGTCTGCGCCACGATGGCCATGTATTGCGTCAGGCTCTGCCTGCGGTCGCCGGCGGCGCCACGGATGGGTATCTGCTGGTTCTGGATACCGACAATGGCAGCGCGCAGCGCGGTCGCGAATTGTCCCGCCTTGGTGAAGAGATTGTCGTAGGTCTGCTGATTGCGCCGCCCCTGTGCCGTGTTCGTCCCCCGCCCGAGCGCGTTCTCCATCTCACCGCGCAGCACGGCGTAGTCGTTGCGCGTCTGCTGATGGGGACTCTGAATGTCGGAGCGCCGCTGGACGGCCTTGCCACGAAGCTGAACCGCCGGCTGGCCGGCTCGCATCCGCTGAACGACGGCGCTGCGCGCCTTGCGCTGCTGCACCGGCGCCGTCTCGGACCCGGCACCCTGTGCCCGCTGGCGCGCCTGTACGCCCGCGGTGATGAGTATCCAGCTGCGCCAGCGTGTCCGCAGTGTGGCCAGGTCCTGCCCGTAGACCCGCTGGTAGGCGCCCGGGTCTTGGTAGACCTGCATGAACGCCTGCATCCCAGGGTCCTGGCTGGCCGACGCCTGGCGCCCGGCGCCGCCGCCCTGTTGCTCGGACTGTTCCTGCGCGCCGCCACCGGGCTGTACAGGCTGCACCTCGCGCACCAGGTAGTGCACAAACGACCATGACGCGCGGTAGAACCACATGCGCCGCGCCCGCGACGCCGCCGCCGCCTGCTCCGACTGGCCAGGGACCGCGTGGAAATTCGGCGCATCTCCCGCCGCCCCAATGCGCGCGACCAGGGTCGCGTCCTGAAACAGATTGCTCCCGAGCGTCGCCGCGTGCGGGTCCTGGGCAAACGGGAAGTAGCGGTCCGCCTGGTTTGGGCGGTACTCGCCCTGCACAAAGCTCGCGAGCCCCTCGGACAGCGAGCCAGACGGCGAGTGCCCGGCGAAGGCGTGGGCAAACTCGTGATACGTCGGGCGCGCCCCGTTGGCGCCGGCCTTCTTCAGGATGATGCCCGCTTCGCTCGCCTCCAGGCCCAGGTTGTCGTGATGCAGCGAAATCGGACGGTCCCGCCCGTGCAGGATGACCGTCATGCGCCGACGGGCGGGCTCCTGTCCGACGGACCCCGGCACACGGATGTACGCGTCGATGATCTCGCTTGCGACCGCCAGCAAGCCGTCCGGGTTCGTCAGCACCCCCGCCTCGACCACCAGCGCCACACCAGGGCAGGCGGTGTTTGTGTGCGTCGGGTCGGCGGGCACAAAATAGCCGCGCGTGCCGGAATTGGCGATGAGTTCACGCCGCAGGTTGAACGCTGCAGACACCAAGCCCGCCTTCGGGCTCGCACCCGAGATGGACAGAGGCAGGAGGCGGGCTCGATTCCGGATGCCGTCGGGAGGGATGCCTTCCGCGGTGGCGGCGTCCCGCTCCGATCCGTGCAACACCTGGCGCTGAACGACACGCTGCAGGACACGGGACTGTGGCGACGCCCGCCGCTGCACGGTCTCGAGCGAGCGCAACTGAAGCCCCATGCTGTCGCCGCCGCCGGGACCCGCGGACAGGAGATCCTCCGCCGACTCGCCCCGTACGACTGCGTCGGCGACGGCATCCGCGTGCATTTCGTATGTGTCGCCTTCTTGTCCCACGCCGCCGGCGAGGCTGACGCCTTTGCGCTGTTGGACGACGTGCGCCGCTTCGTGTGCGGCCGTGTGCAGGTCCGGTGCCTTGGAGAAGGCGACGGCGTCTCCGGTCGCATACGCCTCGGCGCCCATGGCCGCGGACGCTTCCGCAGCTGCGCCGCCGACATGCGCGCGGATGCCACCCACGTCGTGGCCGCCGAATGCGGCCTGTACCCTCTCGCCGTGTGGCAGCGCGCCACCGGCGCCTTGGATTCCACGGTCCGCCGCGTCGTGCACATCCTCGTCGCAGTAGCCGCGCCCCATCCGCTGCACGCCGTTTCGCTGCTGCGGCGCCTGGTTGTACTCGGTGCCCGACAATTGGGTGATGGTCACCGCCGAGCCATCCCAGCGGAACTGCACACCCATGATCAGATATTTGGACGGCTCATCCCGCGTCCCATGCTCAAAGAACACGGTAAACAGGTCACCTTGGCCGCCGTTCTCGTGGGAGACCCAAAGCAGCGTATTGGCGTCCACAAAATAGCCGGCACAGGGCTGGTTTGCCCCGCCGCCGTCGTGAATACCTACCCCGCCGGTGATCCGGCCCGTGTCGGTGTCCACGGCGTTGATGGCACCCTGCGGCGCATGGCTCTGCGTCCCCTGGCCAGGCTGTCGCGCGGGTGCGTCCGACGCGTACTCTCCCATCTCCACAGGCTGCACCTGGAGATTGTCACCGGCGTCGCCCGCCGCCTCGGTCCGCTGCCAGTCGTGGTCGTAGACCCGGTCGCCGCTCCCGATACCGCCGCCCTGCACCCGGCCATTTTGCACGCCGCGTCCGACCCAGGTACCGCGCCAACGTCCCTCAAAGGCCTTAAAGACGTCGCCGCCGCCCTCCAGGTGCTCGCGGGCCCGCTGCTGCGCGCCGGCACCTCGCGAAGAGAGGTTCTCGTAGACCACATCCGCGTAGCTGCGGCCGCGCAGACCCGGCGAGCTTCGCGCCAGCAGGTCCATGTACTGGACGAGAGTCTGTTGGCGGTCGCCGTCAGCGCCGCGGATGGGGATGGCCTGGTCCTGGATCCCGCGGATCGCAGTTCGGAGTGGCCCGGCGAACTCCGCGGCCGTGGCGAAGATGGAATCGAACTGCTCCCGGTCCGCTTGCGCGCCGCTGCCGCTGCCGCGACCGTGGGCGTGCTCCTGTTGGGAGAGCAGCTGTTGGTACTGGCGTCGGGCGCCGGCGTTGCTGGACTCCAGTTCGCTGCGCAGCTGCACACCGCCGGCCCGTCCGCCTCGGGGCGACTGGTCGAGCAGCCCCTGGGCAGAGCGACCGGACACGACAGCATCGGCGACCGCGTCCGCGTGCTGTTCGTAGACATCCCCGTCGCGACCCAGGCCCCCGTCCAGCGAGACGCCAAACCGCTGCTGGACCACGTGCGCCGCCTCGTGGGCGGCGGTGTGGAGATCGGGATTGGAGCGGAACGCGATCTCGTCGCCTCGCGCGTACGCGCGCGCGTTGAGAGCCTCCGACGCTTCGGCGGCCATCGTCCCGAGGTGTGCCCGGACGCCGCGCACGTCATGCCGACCAAAAGACCGCTGGATCTGGGCGCTGAACGGGAGCCCCGACCCAGGCCCGCGGGTTCCGCGGGCCGCCACACTCTGCGCTGCCGCGCCCCGGGCTCCGCCGGCCCTCATTGCCTTGCGCTGCACCGGTACAAACAGCTCGCCGCCGACCTTATAGCCCTCGCCGCTGTCGGGATCGCCCTTGCCGCGCGGCGAGCGTTTGCGCTCCTCCTGTTCTGCCCGGGCGGCCAGCCAGAGATCCAGAGTCACAGCGCCGGGCCGTTCGGGCAGGTAGACCACCCCCTCGCGCCGGTACCGCGGAACGCCGCGCTCGTCATTGACGATCTGCGCGAGCTCCTCCTCGCTGCGCTGGCGCATGGAACCGGACTGGGGCGCCAAATCCTCGGCGTTGCGCTCCTCGGGCGCACGCCCGCCTTCCTCGTGGCGCATGATCGCGCGTCGAGCCACAGAGCCCAACCTCGCCTGGCGCCCGGCCAACACCCATGGTGCAGCCCGGCGCGCGGCAGACTCCACCGCTGCGCCAGGGCGCGAGAGCGGGGCGCCCACTTGCGGGTAGCGCGGCCCGGTGGCGCCTCGCTGCTGCACAACGTGGGCGACCTCCTCGGCCAGGATCGCGCCCGGTGCGTTGCGCACGCCGGCGCCCAGCACAATGTCGCTGCCCCATACCAGGGCCGCAGCCCGCTGGCTGCGGGCAAACGCGGCCGCCTCCGGCCCATGAAACACCCGCACATGGCCGAGCGATTGGCCCAGCGACAGCTCGGCGGCACCGCGCAGACCGACGTGCAACGGGCTGAAGCTCCCGCCGTAGGGGCTGCGTTCGGGGGTCGCCACGGCCCGTGAGCTCGCGTGCGCGCCGGCAGGGCCGCCCGCGGTCAGCGGGTGCATCACATGTGGCGCAAACTGCGCGCGCTCCGCGGCTGCGCCGCTGCGGGGGAGTTGCCTCTTCGGAAAGAGTGCCTGTGTGTGCCGACCCGCGGCGTCTCCCCAGCGCGCAATGTTGATCAGCTGGGTGTGCAACAACGCCACGCGCGCCGCGCCCACCACAGGCTCGAGCGCCCGCAGAGTGCTCGCGTAACGCATGGGGTCCGCGACCAGGAGATGCTGCAGATGATCAATGCCCGCGCCATTGCGACGCAGAGCGGACAACAACTGCACCGCGAGGTCACCCTGCCGGCGCCCGCGCTGCGTCTCCTCGTTTCGACCGCGTTCCGCGGGCGTTCGCAACTCGTCGAACTCACGTTGCATGCGCAGGACTATGGCAACCACGCAGGACAAGGTCAATGGAGCCCATGACAGCCGTCCATGCGTACGCCATCAGAGGTAGCCTCTCAGCGGACATCGACCGCCGCTCGACACCAGCACGCACCGAGCTGTGCCACGCCCTGTCCCGGCCGTCCTCGGCCGCCAGGCCCACCCTGGTCCCGTTTCTCGCCAGGGACTCACCGGAGTGCCGTCCGGCCACAACAATGGCGTCACTCCGGCCCCACCTGCACCTCAACCTCGCCTCGTTTTACGCCCGTCAGCACCCACGTCCCGGGGTCGAGCGGACCAACGATCGCACCGCCGGTCACTCGCGACATCGCGCGGCACAGCCCGACGGTCGGATCGTTCACCTTGGCCAGATCAAAGGCGATGTGCCGGCCTTTCTGGACGGCGAGGACCGTGGAAAAACAGCGGCACGCACGACAGCCGTATCCATAGCGTGCCGGAGAAATCCGCAGCCAGCTCCGCGCTTTGATTTTGACTCTCACCTCGCCGTGGAAGGCCGGAACCTCGGCCCACTCCTCTTGGCTCAAACCTGCCGGCAGCTTGTCACCGCGAAGCACGTCCATGACCTGGACCTGGCCCGGCCCTGCGTCGGTCGACTGTGCCTGAACGGGCGCGGCCGTGCCCGCGCTGAGCGCGACACCAAGGCCCACCACGGCCACGCGAATCCAGAGTGGAATGCGAGAAATGAAAGCGTTGATCTGAAGTGTTTGCATGCCGGCCCCGAAGCCTTGGTTGTGCTCGAAGCAACGCTCGTGCGGCCAAACCGATCTCAGACGGTGTCTAGAAACTCGGATCGAGCCTCGCAGAGCGCTGTGTGCGTGGATAGGCGGGTGACGACCGTCAGGGGGCGTCTTCCACCAGCAGGTGCGTCTGCACATCAAACTCGCTGAAGCTCCGCACCGACACCACACGACAGCGGGTCACGCGCCCTTCCAGAGTTCGCACAGCCGTGGCCGAGGTCTTTGCGTCGTCGGCCACATCCACGGGTTGGTCGGGGAACTTTGCCCCGCTGCGACCCACCAGCCTGTCGGAGAGATACTCCACGCCCGTATCCAGATCGATGATCCAGGGCTCGTGCGCCTTCGACTCCTTGCCCCCAAAGAACCCCCTCGTCTCGATCTCGTACCAGGTGATCCGCACGCGGTGCCCGACGGGCACGGGAGCGGGGTAGACGACGTCGATCTTGTGTACTGCCACGGAGCGGTCCTCGGTTGTCAGCGTGAAGGCACCAGGGTCAAGATTCGGCTGACCGCGTCGAGCACCACCCCTTGCCGAACCGGTGAGCGGTGGTGGGAGCGGTGGGCGCCGTGCAGGACCTGATCGCGGTTGGCCAGGTACCAGTCGTAGGCCTGGGCGAACATGGCGACGTTGCTCCACGTGGGCGCCCAGTCCAGCGCCTTCTTGGTGGACGTGATGTCAAAGTACATCTCGCGCCCGTACATCAGGGCATGGTAGGCGCCCAGTGGGGACAGGCCCAGCTTGCTCGTCAGCTTCATGCCGAACACGGCTGGCGCCATGGGGAGGCTGACCACCCGGCTGGCAGTGCCCGCGTGGGCGATGAGCCCCTCCAGCGTCGCGCGCATGCTGCAGAACTCCTCCGCGCCCGCCAGCGCGATCACGGGCGGCGCCGATGCGGCGGCGATGCACGCGGAGACACAATCATCCGCGTGGACAAATTGGTAGAGGTTGTTGCCTCCGCCCAACACGGGAACGTTGCGCCCCTGTCGGATCCACTCAAACACAATCTGCATGATGCCCAGGCGACCATGCCCGATGATCGTCCGCGGCCGCACAATGGAGACGTCCAGGTCGGA
>CALBXO010000822.1 GCA_937890335.1 uncultured Pseudomonadota bacterium
TCCCAGCGTCAGAGAGAAAATGCGGACGACGTCCAGCGGTTCAACACCGCCAAGGAGGGCGCAGAAGAACAAGATCGGCACATTGCTCAGCACGATCAAACTGATGACGCCGAGCCGCGCGAGGAACTTGCCGGAGGTGATCTGCCAGGGGTCCAGCTCGGTCAGGACGAGCAATTGCAGTGAACGCTCCTTGCGTTCATCCACGATGGCCCCGGCGCCGAGCAGTGGGACGAGGATGAGGATCAGACCGTATTGCAGGACCGTGAACGTTCCGAACAGCAGTTGGCCCAGCTCCGGGGCGCGGCTGAGCGGCTGGTCGTAGCTGGACAGGAGCGACTGCCACGAGATCATGAGCACGACGCCGAGCAACACCGCGACGTAGGCGGTGCGCATCACAAAATGGCTGGTGGCGCGCACCCTCTCAAAGAGCTCGCGCCGTAGCAGTGCGACGATTGGCGTCACGCAGCGTCCTCCCCCTCGCTGCCGAGATCCATGTCCGCCGTGAGGCGCAAGAATACCTCCTCAAGGGAAGCTTGAACCGGGTGCAGGTACCGCAGTGGCAACTGCGCGCCCACGATGGATCGCGCCGCGTCCTCCGGTGTCAGCGGCATCTCGCCGCCGACGTCCACGGACCAGACACGCGCCTCCGCGTTCCAGGAGACCTCGTGCCCCAATGCGGCGGCGAGGAGCGCTTGCGGGTCCGCGTCCTCGGGGAGCTCACCGAGGCGGATGTGGAGCGTGGGAGCCGCCACGGAGGCGGCGACCTCGTCCACGCTGCCCAGCGCGAGCAGCGACCCACGGGCGATGATCCCGATGCGATTGCAGACGCTCGACAGCTCCGGAAGGATATGACTGGACAGCAGGATGGTCTTTCCCATCCGCGACAGCTCGAGCAGGATCTCTCGCACCTCAACGCGCGCACGGGGATCCAGCCCGGAAGCGGGCTCGTCGAGGATGAGCACCTTGGGATCGTGGACGAGCGCGCGTGCCAGGCCCAGGCGCTGCTGCATGCCGCGGGACAGGGCGCCGACGGTGTCCTCGGACTTGTGGGCCAGATCGACGAGCTCGAGGAGATCTCCGACGACGCGCCTTTGGTCGCGGCGCGACACCCGGTAGGCCGCGGCGAAGAACGCCAGGTATTCGGCGACGCGCATCTCGCGGTACACCCCAAAGAAATCGGGCATGTACCCGACCAGCCTGCGCACCTTCTTCGGTTCCTTGACCACGTCCACGCCGCCGACAAACGCCCGCCCCTCGGTGGGGTCCAGCAGCGTGGCGAGGATCTTCATCGTGGTGGTCTTTCCGGCGCCGTTGGGCCCGATGAACCCAAAGAGGTCTCCCTCACTGAGTTCGAGGTCGAGGGCGTCGAGGGCGAGGAAGTCGCCATACCAGCGTGTGAGGCCTTGGGTGATAATCATGGCTCAGAATACAAATCGCAGCATGCGCTGGTTGACGGAATCTTCGGCTTCGAGGCCCGCGACGTCGACGTCGGTCGGATCGCTTGAAGTGCAGATAAGCTCGCCGCGCCCGTCCCGATCGTGGACCTGTTCGACTTCTGCCGAGAGCGCATTGAGTTTCAGGTGTCCGGGCGAGTGATCCCCTGAGACAGCGTAGAGCGCACCGGTCCCGCCTTCGGCGTCGATCTCGATGAGATCGATGGGCATCGACTCCCCCGGGGCAAGCGTGAACAGCGTCGTCGTCACGCGCGCGCCGTCGCGCAGCCAGCAGTTGGAGAGCGTCGATTGCATCCGGTTGTGAACGACCGGCGGTTCCGTGCCGACGATCCGCACGGGCGCAGGGTGCGCGTGCGTCACCACCTGGGAGAACTCGAGCCCGACCAGCGCGTAGGCCGCGGCGGTCGCCTCGGCGACAAGCGGCGGGCCGCGAAACACCACGTCGCCCGTTACGTTCTGCCAGGCCTCGCCCGCGCCGCCCTGTGCCACCTCAAACCCGTCCGGCGCGCGGACGGTCACGCGCTCGCGCGACGTGGGAAAGTAGCCGGCCAACAAAAACCGGACCTGCGTGCCGGCCGCTGGCATGGCGCGCTCAGGGCGGTCCTCCAGCGCCTCGGGGCCCAGGTGCCAATGGATCAACTCTGTGCGGGTGAGGAAGGAGGATGCGTCCACACTCAGGAGCATCCCAAGCCACGCCAGTCCGCCAAAAATGGCGATGGCCGCCGGGTAGGTCACCAGGGTCAGCTCGCGCCGGCGGAAGTGCCGCAAGACCAGGAAATCCAGCGGGCCGATGATGATGACGTACAGCGCGAGCAGGCAGAGCAGCGCGCCCGGGTGAATGTCCAGTTTGGG
>CALBXO010000823.1 GCA_937890335.1 uncultured Pseudomonadota bacterium
CCCACCGTCGCGGACACCGACAGCGACGGCCTCGAAGACGGCGATGAGGTCGAGATTGGCACAAATCCCAACGCGTTCGACACCGACCAGGGCGGTGTGAACGACGGCGCCGAAGTCAGCCGCGGCACGAACCCGACGGACCCCTCGGATGACGTGCCGCCGGTCGCTGCCAACAACGGGACCGACGAGAACAACGGCGGTGTTTTCAACAACGGCGAGCCGGAGCCCGAGCCCCAGACCCCGGCGAAGAAGTCGGGCGACTGCTCCGTGGTCCCACAATCCACCGGCACAAACTGGCTCCGACTACTGCTTCGTCGTTAAATCGGGCGGGCGAGTTCTGCGAACCACCACAACCGAAAGCGAAGATCACGGCATGAGCACACAGCTGCGCATCATTCTCACCGGGCACGACCCCGTCTTCCCGGCCTCTACTCTCGCGCCTGTCGCGGCGGATGGCCACGCTGTCGAGTCCATCGAAGTCACCGAGCTGACAGAGACCTGGCGACCCAAGACCTCACCGGCGCTGGTCTGCTTTGGCCTCAGCCGCGAGACGGCGCCCCAACTCGACGCCGTCGCCAGGACCATCGGCACGCTCGCCCAGGTCAGTTTTCTGGCCTCGATCTCCGACGCGTCCGACGCCTCGCTTTGGGACCTCGCCCGCACCCTCGGCATCCACGCCGTCGTCGCCAGCGAGGCCACTGCCCACGAGGTCCGGCACCGCATGGCCGCCGCGAGCGAGCTGCGACGGCTGGACGACATGGCGCAACTGAGCGCCAACAAACTCGACCGGGTGCGCCAGACCCTCCAGGGCTTCCGACACGTGGACATGGACACCGGATTGAGCAACCGGCGCGCGCTGCTGCAACGGCTCAGCGACATGCTCCACCTGACCCAGCGGTACAAGCGAGCGCTGAGTCTGGTCGTCTTCCACGTCACCAACCACGCCGAGCTCTGCGAGGAGCTCGACGAGGATTCGCTCTCCCTCCACTACGAGGAGCTGGCGGACGAACTTCAGTTGGCGCAGCGCGCCTCGGACCTCGCGGCGCGCATCAGCACCGATGTCTTCGCGCTCATGTTGCCGGAGACCCCCCACGACGGGGCGGTCATCGTCGCCGAGCGCATGGTCCAGACTCTGGAGGGGCGCGCGTACACCAGCGGCGCCCCCATGTGCATCTCGACCGGCGTAGTCACCTCGACCGACGGCGAGACCGAGGCGCGCCACGTGATTCACGAGGCGGAGACCATGGCCCGAGAGGGCAAGGCACAGTGAGGCACCCGTGACACACGGGGTCTCTGGTCCCCAGCTATTCATCCCGTCGTAGACGAGATCGAAACCTGGCACGCGTCTTGGACTGGTAAGGGTCGGCTTTGGACCTGGAGTGACGCGATGACAGCACGGGCGACCTTCCTATCATTGCTCCTCCTGATCGCCTGCGGCGACGGAACTCTCCGCGTGGAGGAGGGTTTCCTGGTCGGCGGTGACGGGTCCGCCCGGCGTGGCAATGAGGGCGGGATGTGCGCCGTCAACGCCGAATGCTCCGGCGGACTGGTCTGTGTCCCGCAGGCGCAGGGACCCGGACAATGCCTGGCCCTGTGCACGACCAATCTCGACTGCCCCTCTGGCTCCTGCCGGCTGGCGGCCGGCACCACAAGCGGATTCTGCGAGTTGGACTCTGGGGGCATCGTCGGCGGCGGCGCCGCCGCTGCCGATGGGGCGGCGTGCACTTCCGATGTCGAATGTGCCGGAGGCTCCTGCCTCACCGAGGCCCAAGGCTTTCCCGGCGGTCACTGTTCCACTCTGGGCTGCGCCGCGTTTGAGGACTGCGCCGGTGACAACACAGGCTGCCTCGAGGGCAACCCGAACTACTGCATCGCCCTGTGCGGATCCGACACGGACTGCCGCGTGGGCTACGAGTGCCGTGCGGTCGGCGGCGGTGCGTACTGCGCGCCCCGCGCGGGAACCACCCAGCCGGGTCCGAACCCCCAGGACGACCCGCAGGCCGACCCCCAGGACAATCCGAGAGACGATCCAGACCCTGAGCCCACGCCAGACCCGGAGCCGACGCCGGACCCGGAGCCCCAGACAACGTATGGGGAGGTCGTGTGCTCCAGCAATCTGACCCGCCGGGATGCCTACCAGGGGTTCGACGAACACGCGTTTGAGTTCGAGATTCCGCAGGGCACCACCAGCTTCATGGTCGTGCCGTTCTCCACCAGCAGCCGGCAGCAAATCTACAGCGTGGACGTACAGGGCCCCGGCGGCAGGCTGGACATGTTTGGCGACTATGACTTTGCCAACGCCAACCCGACGTTCCTCATCGACATCAACCCCACGCTGGTCCCCCAGGCACCGCAGTTCGCAAGCTTCGTAGCGCCCGGCGTTCACTCCATGCGGATGGCGGCCAACTCCGACGTATGCCACATCGTCTACGCCAAGAATGGCCCCGGCACGACCGTCGATCTGAACTTCCACTTTGTGGGCGTGCCCGGCCTCGCAGCCTCCAACGCCGGCTCCCACGGCAATTTTCAGGCAGCGCTGCGACGCGTCGGCGACGTCTACCAATCGGCCAATATCCGTCTGGGTCAGATTCGGTACGCCGACACGCCCTCCAACGTCACAACCCGCTACTCCACGGTGCGCAGCGAGGAAGACGTCTTCAGCCTCGTGGAGAACAGCCAGGACCCGGGCCCGTCGCTCAACGATCGACTCAGCATCAATGTCTTCTTCATCGACCAGTTCGCGATACAGGGCGGCCAGGTGCTCGGCATCTCAGCCGGTCTCCCCGGCGCCGCCGGCGTCCACGGGACACGGAGCTCTGGGCTCGTCTTCTCCGCCTCCACCATGGGCGATCCGGAGCAGCTGGGTCAGGTGCTCGCCCACGAAATCGGACACTACCTCGGCCTGTTCCACACCAGTGAGCAACAGGGCCAGGCGTTCGATCCACTGTCAGACACCCAGGAGTGCGCGTCCTGGCTGT
>CALBXO010000824.1 GCA_937890335.1 uncultured Pseudomonadota bacterium
CAACGGCGCCAACAACGGCGCCAACAACGGCGCCAACAACGGCGCCAACAACGGAGCCAACAACGGCGCCAACAACGGCGTCAACAACGGCGTCAACAACGGCGTCAACAACGGCAACAACGGCAACAACGGCGGCGGGTGCACCAGCGACGAGGACTGTCTCGGCAAGCAGCGGTGCATCTCCGATGGTCGTTGCATCGACCACCGCGACCGGGCCTGCGTCGCAGACAGCGACTGCCGGGACGGCGAGTTGTGTGTTGACGTCGGTGGCGCGCTCGCCTGTGTGCGTCAGGAGACGGCCGTCGAGGTCTGTCCCGGCGATGAAGGGTGCGGCAGCTCAGCCGGGCAGCTGATGGCCGGCGCCTCGCGCAAGACGATTACACCGCCCGGCTACGAGCAGCCCCTGCCCGAGTTCATGGAAGGGGAGCTCTTTGTGGGCGACCCCGATGTCATCGATGGAGATGTGACGTTCTACGACTGCGGGCTCGATCAGCTCTGCGAGGGTGACCCAGGCTATCCCGGACCCGACTTCGGCGAAGCCGACGAGCACATGCAGGGCGCCTGGATCGCGGGGTTCGACCACAGTCGCCCGGCGCTGCGCTACTGCCCCGAGGGTCCGGAAGGGCGGTGCCCGGAGGACGAGCCCTGGGCCGGCCAACTGGCCCGCGACGACATCTGGGCGCGCACAGTCGTGCTCCAGCAGGGCGACACCACGATCGCGTTCACCGTCGTGGACAGCGTGGGTTACTTCTACGACGAGCACGCCGAGGTCCGTGCGAAGCTTCCCGCCGACCTGGACATCGACCTTCTCCTGGTCAGCGCGACGCACAGTCATGAAGGGCCGGACATGATGGGGCAGTGGGGCCCTGGCGCGCTCGGCTCCGACCTCCCGATCACCTCCGGTGCGGAAGATTGGTGGCGGGATCACGTGAACACCCGGATCGCTGAGTCGATCGTCGAGGCGGCCGCAGCTCTGGAGCCGGCCGAGATCTCTGGCGGTATGGGCGACACCGGCGTCGAGGGTTTTGGCGTTCAGGACAGCCGGGACCCCTGGATCTTCGACGACGACATGGCCGTCGTGCGGGTCACCGCCACGGACGATGGCGCATCGATCGCGACGATCCTGAACTGGGGAAACCACGCCGAGGCCCTCAGCGACGAGAACCAGTGGATATCCACCGACTTTCCCGGCTACGCGGCCCGCTATGTCGAGGACGGGCTCCCGGCCGTGATGGATGGCGACGAGGTCATCAAGCCGGCAATTGAGGGCCACGGCGGCGTCGCGGTGTTTGTGATGGGCGCGGTGGGCGGGTTGATCACTCCGCTGCGGGGCGCGACGGCGATCAACCGGCAGGGCGAAGCGTGGCGCTCCGGCAACTATGAGATGGCGGACGCAATGGGGCAGAGATTGGCGGAGTTCGCGCTCAACATGGGGCTGGAGCCCATTGAGGGCGAGCTCGGATTTGTGTCCAAGGAGTTCACGATGCCGGTGGAGAACACCCAGTTCCACACCGCCATCTTCGGCCTGGACCTGTTCCCAAGGGGCCTCTACAACGCGACCACGGCCGCCCAGTTCAGCGAGACCAACCTTCCCCATACCATTACGCGCGCGAGCATCATCCGCTACGGCGGCCTTTCGTTCTTCACCCTTCCCGGCGAGGTCTTCCCGGAGACGCTGGTCGGCGGCTACGAGCCCGGCGTCGAGTACTTGCACACGCCAGTGATTGGAGACCCAACCCGGCCGGAGTGCGCTGACAACCTCATGCCGCACGCGTGCGCGACAACTGAGGAATGTCCCGCCGATTGGACGTGCGACGTCGATCGAGGCACCTGCTCGCCGGCGCGTCCGCGCCCGTGCACGGAGGAAGCCGAGTGCTCGGAAGGCTCCTTCTGCGAGAACAGCATCTGTGTTCGCTATTGCGTGGAAGACGCCGCGTGCAACCCGGGCTTTGGCTGTGCCGGTGAGTTCTGTGCGTGGAACCCGCAACTGGCTCTGGCCAGCGAGGCGGCCTGGCCCTGCCTGGTGCGCCCGTCCAACGAGAACCCGCCGGATCTCTCCACCGCGCCGGGCGGTCCGTACCTCAAGGAGAAGATCGGTGGGGAGGTGGTCGTCACCGTAGGACTCGGTCACGATGAACTCGGCTACATCGTCCCCTCCTACGATTTCGAGCTCAATCCGGACGGCGCCTACCTGCTGGAGGCGGACGGCCACCATTACGAGGAGACCAACTCCGTGGGGCCGCGCCACATCACGACGCTCATGGGCGTGATCGACGAGTTGATCGCCGCCGAGGAACGTTGAACGACGCTCGCGCGTTGTGACCCCATGGCCACCGTACTCATCGTAGACGACGAGCGCCCCCACGCGACGGCGCTCGCGCGGTCGTTCCGCCGTGAGGGCCACGATGTCCTGGAGGCGGGGAACGGCAAGGAGGCCCTTGAGCTCTTGCGCCAGGGCCCCGTGCATCTGGTCGTCACCGATTTGATGATGCCCGAGATGGACGGGCTCGATCTCCTCAAGGCGGTCCAGACCCTCTTCCCGGACGTCGAAGTCATCCTGATGACGGCGTTCGGCACGGTGGAGAAAGCGGTCGAGGCGATGCGCCTTGGCGCCTACGACTTTGTGACCAAGCCGGTCAAGCGGGCCGTGCTGCTCAAGAGCGCGCGGCAGGCACTGCAACACCAGGCCCTGGTGGCCGAGAACCGGTCCCTTCGCGCGGAGCTGGCGGGACTGCGTACCGAGCGCAGCATCGTCGGCAATTCCCCTGCGATCCGTGAAGTGCACGAGATGGTTCGCCAGGCCGCGCCTACGCGGGCGACGGTCTTGCTCACGGGTGAATCGGGGACCGGCAAGGAGCTGTTCGCCCGCGCGCTGCACGATCTGTCCGACCGCCGCGACGACCCGTTTGTCGCCGTCAATTGCGCGGCGCTGCCGGAGTCGATCCTCGAGGCGGAGCTGTTTGGGACGGAGAAGGGCGCCTTCACCGGTTCCACACAGCGCAAGGGGCGGTTTGAGGCGGCGGACGGCGGGACACTCTTCCTGGACGAGATTGGGGAGCTGACCCTGTCGGTGCAGGTCAAGCTGCTGCGCGTGCTTGAGGAAGACCAGATCGTCCGTCTGGGTACCAACACGCCGACGCCGGTGGATGTCCGCATCGTCACCGCGACCAACAAGGACCTGGAGGAGGAGATCCGTGCCGGTCGTTTCCGGCAGGATCTATTCTACCGTCTGAACGTCGTCCGCCTGCTGCTTCCGCCCCTGCGCGGGCGCACCGGCGACATCCGGCTGCTGGCCGCGCACTTCGCGCGGTTGCACGCGGAGCGCAACGGCAAGCCCGTACCCGGTCTGACGCGCGCGGCGGCGGACGCGCTGTCCACGTACCCCTGGCCCGGCAACGTCCGGGAGCTCGAGAACACGTTGGAGCGGGCCGTGGTGCTGGACCGCGACGGAATCATCGATGTCGACGACCTGCCGACGGAGATCGCCGCCACCGACCAGGAGGCCCGATCGCTGACGATCCAGCTCGGAACGCCACTGGAAGAGATCGAGCGCGTGGTCATCCAGGAGACCCTTCGGATGACCAAGGGCGACAAGAAGCTGTGCGCGCAGCTGCTGGGAATCGCCACGCGGACCATCTATCGCAAACTCTGAGAGCGGTGCTCCCCGGGTCGCATCGCTCCGGTAAGCGACTTTTTTCAGACGATGTTGAATAAGTGTCCCGAGGCTGCGTCTTACCTCGCCGAGACGCCTATCAACTCGTAAGGAGTAACCTGCCATGAAGAAGCGCTACGTAGTCCTTGGAGCCGGAATGACCGGCCTGCTCGCCGTCGGATGCACTGAGGGAATCCTCGGAGGTCTGTTGGGCCAGTTCTTCCTGCTCTTTCTTGGCGCGACCCCCGCGCCGACGTTCGGCCAGACGGGTGAGGTCGAGTTCAACCTGGTCGCGCAGACCGGGGAAGAGGTGAGCGGCGAGGAGAACGGGGACGCGGTCGAAGGCGGCGCGGAGCCGGATGTGAGCTACGTGATCAATGTCTTCAAGCCAGAGGGAACCACCGCGACGCTTGAGGAGATCGCCACCAACCCCGCAGAGGAGGTCGGTACCTTCTCCGTTCTGCTCGACTCGTCGGGCTCCATGGAAAACACCTACACCAGCGGCGTGTGCGACACCTGCCCGCACGACAAGAGCCGCTTGCGCGTTGAGGCCACCAAGCGCCTGAGCAAGGAGGTTCTCAAGAAGCTGCCCGAGAGCCGCATGGGCCTGTTCGACTTTGGTCCTGGCGCCAGCGACGGGTTCCAGACGACGCGCGTCCTGACCCCGTACACCAGCGACATCGACACGCTCCAGAATGGTGCGAACGCTACCGTCAGTGACGGCGGTACGTACATCAACGACTCCCTGTGCGAGATTCTGGACTACATGAACGGCGACATTCAGGAGCACTTCCAGACCAAGCCCATCACGAAGGCCATCGTGCTCGTCTCTGACGGCCAGGACACCGAGTCCACCTTCTGCACCCTCGACGATGTCATCGAGAAGGCGAAGACCCTGGAGATCCCCATCCATGTTGTTGGGCTCGGCCCCGCCAGCGAAGACTTCCAGGAGCTGTTCAACACCGCCGAGAAGAACGACGACCTGCTGACCGACCTGCGCCGCCTGGCCGCCGAGACCGGTGGCTTCTACGCCAGCGTCACCAGCGAGCGGGACGTGGTGGAGCTGGCCGAGGTCATCGCGATTGGTCTCACCGGTGGCTACACCACGACGACCGTCGTCCTCGAGCCCATCCCCGAGAGCGGTACCGAGGTCGTGGGCGAGATTTGCCCAGTGGACCCGAAGTCCGGCGACAAGGCTGGCGAGTGTGAGCCCTGGAGCTTCGTCGCTCCCTAGACCGCGACGAGAATGATAGGCGAACGGGGCGGGCCACAGGGTCTGCCCCGTGTCGTTTCTTGGACACGGTCCTGCTAGAGTTCCGCGCCATGCGACCTCTACCTGGCTGTCTTCTCATCCTGGCGTTGACCCTGGCTGCGGCCCCTGCGGCGCTCGCCGACATTGGCGACAACGCGGCGGGCATCAATGTCCACCTGCCTCACACAAGCCTCCACCTCGTAGACAAGGCCGCGGACCTCGGCGTCTCCTGGATTCGGGTCGACGGCAACTGGGAGGTGTTCGAGCCGCGGCGCGGCGCCTTTCAGACGGAGATCATGGACCGCGTGGTGTGCCGGGCACAGGAGCGGGGGCTGAAGGTCTACATGACGCTGGCGTACACGCCCTGCTGGGCGGTCGAGGGCAATCGCGTCAACTGCTCAGATCCGAACCGCCCCTACACCGGCTACCTGCGCCCGGCCGCTGGGGAGTACGAGGCGTTCGTCGGCCGCGCGGTGTCGCACTACGCCGGCGGGATCTCCTGCGGAGATCAGACCGCGACGGTCACGCATTTTGGGATCTGGAACGAGGCCAATCTCACGCAGTTCTACGAGGACGGCGACACGGCCGACTACGCCACGCGCATTCTCGTGCCGGGCGCACGCGCGGTCCACACAGCCTGCCCGGACTGCAAGGTCCTCGGACCGGACCTGGCCAATGTGGGGGAGGCCGACGCGAAGCTGGAGGATGTGCTGTGCAACGCGCAGGCGCTGGCGGGCATCGATATCCTGACGCACCACAGCTACAACAGTTTTGAGGAGCTGGGCCACTTCATCTGGGACGGCGACAGCTACGACAACGTCCTGGACGAGCAGCGATTTCCCTGGACGCGGCGCTCGCTGCGACAGGTGATGGAGGCGTGCGGGGCGACGCACCTGGAGGTCTGGATGACGGAGACGGGTCTGCGGGCCCCGGATCTCGGCAATTCGGAGCAGCTCGCGGACCAGGCGACGTACACCCGGCTCGTCCTGGAGGCGCAGGCGCGACGTCCCTGGATCACGAACACCTTCCTGTACGAGATCGTGGACGACGTACGCAGCGACATCGACGGCTACGGTCTCTACCGGTGCGCCCAGACGGACGAAGGCCACCGCGACCCCTGCACGGAGAAGCCTGCCGGCGCCGCGCTGCGGGACTTTCTCAACGCACACCCAACGTGGGGGCAGGACGCCCCGGCTCAGCCCGCGTGCGGGAACGGTGTCGACGACGACGAGGACGGGTTGATCGACGAGGCCGACCCTGGTTGCGACGGGCCCGACGACAGCGACGAGTACAATCCGCCGCCGCCGCCGGTGATCGAGGTGCCGCGTGCCCCGCGACTGGTGGTGGACGGCGAGCCGGATGAGTACGGAGTGGACGCCGTGCTCGTGTTGGGTCCAGGCGACTTTGAGGCCATGGAAGGGCCTACCGAGTTGCCGACGATTCAGGATCTCTCCGCGTCGATCCGCGTCCGACGTTTCGGCGACCGGGTGGGGTTCTTCGTCGAAGTCTCCGACGACATCCACGACAACGACAAATCGCCCGCGGACCTGTGGCAGGGCGACAGCCTGCAGGTGGCCTGGGACCGCAACGGCGACGGCGGGCAGGGGTATGGACCGGACGATGTCGAGATTGGGCTCGCCCTGACCGCCGACGGCGCCGTCTGGCACAGCTTTCAGGGCGCCGAGCCCGCGTTGGAGGGGCCGGTCGTCGTTCGCTCGGGGCCGACGACGAGGTACGAGTTCGCGCTTCCGTTGGACGCGCTCTTCGGCGGCCGGCAGGAGGCGAGGGTGGCGCTGTTGGTGAACGAGGCCGACAACCAGGGCCGCGAGGGATGGCTGGCGTTCGCGGGCGGGATAGGGCGGTTCAAGCGGCCCGCGGATTTTGGGGAGCTCAGGTTGGTGGATCGGCTGGACGATCCCAACCCAATGCCCGGTGATGACGATACCGACGTGGACGCGGGTGGTGACACGGGCACAGACGCACCGACAGAAGACGCCATCTCCTCGGACGCCGACGGCGCGGACACGGAGGGTGACGCTGGACCTGCGGACGTCGCAGGTGACGACGTGCTTGACGTGAGCGCAGATTCTCCGGCCGACACGGGGCCCGATGAGGAGATCGTGGATTTGTCGGGTGATATCGAGGGCTGCAACTGCCGGGTTGGCGCCGAGGCTCCCGGCTGGAATCGCTTCCTGCTGCGACGGTAGCCCGGAACTCGCCTGTGGACGGGGGCGACAGGGTGGATGCGGTCCTGCTACGCCCGCCGCTGCGGCCCACCGGTCCTGTCCACAGGGAGCTTGGACCGGGTTCGGCGGCGGTGGCCCGCCCTTACTCGACTGCGCCGGGACCCTGGGTCATCAGCCAATCGATGAAACGGTATTGGACCTGGTGGGCGTCGGCGTTGTTGGACGACGGATACTGCCGCTCCCAGCCCAGGGTCTCGTTGCGCCAGAACCCGTCCTGCAGGAACACGATGAGGTGTCCGTCTCCGACCTTCTTCCAGCGTGCCACATCCACGACGTGGCCGTCGGGCAGCGCGGCGGTCATGAACGGCTCACCCCAGTCGGAGTTCACGCGGTGAAGGTACGGAATGCTCTGCTCGATCTCGTCGCTGCACTTCACCCCGGGCGGGTAGCGGTGGCCCGCCATGGCCAGACCGTCAATGTCGAAGACGGGTGACGCGACGGGGAACTCATCCTCACCCTCTACCCGCTCAATCTGGTTGTCGGCCAGCGGGAAGGCGTCGAGTCCGTAGAGCTCGCCACCCTCGCCGGTCTTGACCGCAAATTCCGGCGCGAACTCGCCCAGGAGCTGCCGAGAGCCAGAGCCCGCGTTGACGTTGGTCACGAGCACGACGGGACGCCCGCCCTCGAGGTGGGTGCGGATCTGGGCGAGCTCGGCGGTGGTGAAGTTGTCCGACGGGTCGGGGTAGACCAGGGCCTCCTCGGTACCCTTGAGGTCCTCCACGCCGCGGGCGATGACCCCCTGCGTGCGGTTGAAGTTGATAAAGAAAGGGAAGAAGCCGTCGCAGCTGTTCTTGCCGATGCTCCAACCGCTGTGCCCCATGTCCACGCCCACGTGGTACGCGGACTCGGGCAGGCCCTCGCGCAGCGGCTTCTCCGCGTTCTCATTCCTGGCGAGCCACTCGAAGGAGTTGGCGGCCAGCTCGAAGTTCTGTCCCACGTAGACCCACTCGTCGCCGAACACGTTCTGGTCGCCAATCACGACAACACGTCCCTCGCCAAACTCGGCAGCGACGACGACGGGGAGAGGGCCGGAGGGCTCATCCGCGTCACGGCGCCAGTCGCCGTAGAAGCCCGGCTCGTCCGGGCGCTCAATCCAGAAGTCGCCCCAGCCGTTTTCGCTGAGGAAGCCGACGCCGTGCTCCGTCGCAAACGGCCCGCCGGTCTGGTAGCTGGCGACCTTCACGTCCTTGGTCACGGGGTGGGGCTGGAAGTGCCTGATCTTGATCCAGGCGCCCCCCTGCACTGCGTACTCCGGCGGGGAGTCCAAGGCGGTGTGGTAGAGCATCTCGATGCCCATGGGCTCGAGGATCGGGTTCACGCGCTGCGCGTGGTAGTAGACGTTTGTGTGGTCGGTGATCATGAACAGGCCACCGCCCTCGCTGATCCATTGGTGGATCACCTCGATCTCGTCGGCGGTGAAGTCCGGGTTGTCGGCGGACACAAGATTGATGAACAGGATCTTGAAGCCCTTCAGGCGTTCCATGGTGAGGCGCTCATCGGCCTCCGTGTAGGTCAGCTGGCTGTACGGATAGCCGTTGTCACCGATGTGTGTGAACAGACGGTGGTAGCCGTGCATCCCCTGGTACGCGTAGTTGTTGCGCTCCAGTTTCAGGTCCGGGTTCTGTTTCTGCGTGTGGATCTGGTCCACGAGAATCCAGTTGCCCTCCGGAGTGGGGGGCACATACGTCTGCTCGGTGTCGTCGGCGTCCGGGTCCGTGCACGCCGCCGCGAGAAGCATCGAGACGCTGAGAGTCAGAAGGAGGAGGTTTCGCATGTTCATCATCACTTGGAAGTCGTTGCGCTGCTTTGCCGTGCCTGCAGGCAAGGTCTAGAGTCTAGCAGACGAGGTGCAATGGCCGCGAGGGTAAGGACCCACCGTTGGGATCCCCGGTTCTGGGCCTTCCAGCCTCGGTGACGCCGTAGCCTGACATTCGTGTCAGGCTGGTGTCGGATTTTTGAGACACTGCCTCGCCTCCTGGCCGCGACCCAACCTGGATCGCGAGCCTGGTGCAGGGCAAGGAGCACGACCCATACCAGGTACGAGCGATCTCTACGAACGGATCGTCGCGCTTCGCCGCGAAGGGCGCGCGTTCGCGGTTTGTACGGTGGTGCAGTCGGCTGGGTCTTCGCCGCGCAAGAAGGCCGCCAAGATGCTTGTGGGACCCACGGGTTGGTTGGGCGGCACGGTCGGTGGCGGCGCGATTGAGCACGAGGTCATCGCCGCGGCTGTGGATGCGCTGGCGCGGGGTGAGGACTGCCTGGTGGAGCGCCATCTGGTTCACGATCTGGCCATGTGTTGTGGGGGGGCGATGAAAGTCTTCGTGGAGGTGCAGACGTATCCCGTGCGCTGCGTCGTCTTTGGGTGCGGTCACGTGGGCCGACCGCTGGCCGAGCTGGCGGCCCGGTGCGGATTTGAGACCGTGGCGATCGATTCCCGCGCCGAGTTTGCGGATGCATCGCGGTTTGGTGATGCCGTCCAGGTGCTGTGCGACGATCCGCTGGGCGTGCTCGAGGATCTCGGTGTGCGCGAGACCGACTTTGTTGTGGTGGCGACCCATGACCACGGGATCGATGAAGAGATTGTCGCCGCCGTGCTGGCGGGCGCCCCCCGGTATCTGGGCTGCATCGGCTCGGTCCGGAAGGGGCTGATGTTTCGCCAGCGACTGGCGGCACGGGGCATCCCGGAGGAGCGCATCGCCCTCATGCGGACCCCGATGGGGCTGGACCTGGGCGCGGAGACCCCGGACGAGATCGCCGTCTCGGTCGTCGCGCAGATGGTCGCGGTGCGGCGCGGTCATGACTGACCATCCCGCTGGATGTGGTCACGATCACGGCGAAACCCCCGCCTCTGGCTGGCTGCCGCATCCCACAGACTGCTGCGCCGTCATCCTCGCGGCCGGCGCGTCCTCGCGCATGGGTGCGATCAAGGCGACGCTGCCGCTGCGTCCCCCCTGGGGCGTACCGGACGGCGAAGTCGCCATCGCGCGAATTCTGCGGCTGTGTGGTCCTCTGGGGCGGCGCATCGTGGTCCTGGGGCACCACGCGGAGGCGATCCGCGGTGCCTGCTCTGACGCCGACTTCGCCAGGAACCCAGATCCAGAACGAGGCATGTTCAGCTCCGTGCAGGCGGGGTTGCGCATGGCGCTGCAGGTGCAGCGGCCGCCCGCCGCAGTGCTTCTCTGGCCCGTGGACGTACCGCTCGTGAGCGTGCACACGGTGCGGGCGCTGTTTGGCGCCGGCGCGCCCGGGGACAGCCCGGATCGACGCTGGGTTCGCTTTGTCGCGCACGACCGGCCGGGCGCAGCCAGCGGCCACCCGCTGCTCGTGTCGCGGGCCACGGCCGCGGGAATCCTCTCGGCGCCCGGCGGACGGCTGGACCATCTGCTGATGGAATCCGGCGTGGTTCGCACAACCGTTCAGGTCGCCGACCCGTACGTGGGGATTGATCTGGATACGTGGGCGGACGCGGCGCCGTACCTCAAGAAATGAAAGAGCCCGGATGCGAAAGCATCCGGGCTCTTCGAGGCGGGGTGGACGGGACTCGAACCCGCGGCCTCCGGCGTGACAGGCCGGCGTTATAACCGACTTAACTACCACCCCATAAACTGTATGCCAGACGGCATGGGCGCAACTGGGATTGAACCAGTGACCGGCGGCTTGTAAAGCCGCTGCTCTCCCACTGAGCTATACGCCCAATTTGGCGTCAGCCAGCAGCGAAGGGGAACCTAAACGGTCCCCCATTCACTGTCAACACAAAAAGGCACGCAAAGGTGCGTGCCTCAGTTGAAGTCGTAGCTGACGTTGACCAGCACGAAAGTGCCGTTGGTTCCACCGATGAAGTTCGGGCCGTTGAGGGTGAACGCCGGGTTGAGCACGCCGTTGATCTGCAGCTCGTCAAAGTCCAGGCCGATGCCGCTGATCCAGCGGAAGCCGGTCCGGGTGAGCGTGGTGGTGGTCTCGTTGTTCTCGCGCAGCTGCTGGGTGTTGCTGACCAGCGCCCAGGCGTACTCGATGCCCGCGCGGAGCACGAGCCAGTCGGTGGCGTAGAACTCGCCGCTGAGCTTGAGCTGCGGCAGGAGCACGGACAGGGTGCTGCTCTCGTCGTCCTTGGCGTCCGGTTTCGTGGACTGGTCTGCGGAATCGTAGCCGACACCCAGCGCGGCGTAGGACGCGATCTGGAACTTGTCCTTGACGGTGTAAACGGGCCCGGCACCGACGAGCGCGGTGACGGTCGTGTTGGACATGCCGTCGGGGTCGCCGCCGCCCTGCACCTGCTCGTCGGAGCCGGTACGGAAGTCCAACAGCGCGATGAAGCCGAGGTCCACGCCCTTGGCCATGGGGGAGTACCCGCGGGCCAGCAGGCTGATGGAGGGCAGGTTCGTGGAGCTGTCCGTGGTGGAGTCACCGCCGCCGGCCGGCTTGAGCTCGTAGCTCTGGCTGGCAAACCCGATCTCCGCGGCCAGGTCGATGTTCATGTCGCCCTTGAGCCCATAGCTGGCCACGATGTTCGCCACGAAGGTGGTGTTGTCCTCCTCCGTCGTGTCGTCGCCGACCTTCGTGGAGGTGCCGGTCGTGTTGACCCCCAGGCTCAAGCGCAGACCGAAGTTGGAGTCGCCAAGGCCAACCACCGCGTCAATGAAGTTCAGCGGCTGGAGCAGCGCCGCACCCTGGCGCGGCCAGACGCCGGGCAATGTGCCGGCGCCGCCGTTGGTCGCGGCGAGCATCTGCACGTCACCAAAGCCCGTGGCCGCGAAGGGGAGGCTGTTGATGATGTCGCCGCGGTGTACAAAGATACCCACTGCGAGCGACTCGTCACCGAGGATCAAGCCACCGCTTCCGTACGCGCTGGACCCGGGAACCTCGCCACCGGGTGCCGGGCGCGCGTCGCCGTTCACCTGTCCAAAGTCGCCGCCCAGGCCGAGATCCAGACTCAGCGTGCGCACGTACTTGTTGGCCAGATGGGGGAAGGCGAAGACGTCGTCCGCGTCCTGAACCAGAAGATTTCCGCCCAGCGCGCTGCGGCGGTCGGCGTGTGCCTCAGGTGCGTAGGCGGCGACTACGAGGGCAATCGCCGTGATGGCGACAGCGAGAGATCGAAGGTTCGGGGTGCCCATGGCGTTCCTTCCGTGGAATGGGTAGTGAAGCGATCTGTTCGTGTACCGCATACCTCGACACCGCGTCCCACGCAAGAATCGGCGATTCGACCCCGTGGGGAACGACCGGGCAGCCGGGTGCAGACAGGCCTGTCCTATGACCCGTGCCGTTGCGTTCGCAACCGATGGCCGAGGACGCGGATGGCGCGTGGCGCGGGCGGGTCCGCGGGGTGGTGCGGGCTTTCGACCGGGCGTGGCGCTGCCGCGCTTCCCAGGGCACGACGCGTCGATGCGCGGCGCCATTCTCATGACCGAGCCGGCCCCGTTTGGGGCGGGTTCCTCTTGGGGTGTCGGCCGACTCCGGTCCCGACGGGGAGGGTGCGGTTGCACCCCGGTCGGGTGTGGGATAGCTTCAGACAGGACCATCCAACTCAGCAATTACCACGGGCGGACCGATGTCTTACGTGGTGAACAGGTGCACCCAGAGCGGGAGCGAGCGCGTGAATTACGACATGACCAGACGGTTGGGATCTCTTCAGGGTAAATGGCTCATCGCCCTCTGCGCGCTGGTCATCGGGTCCGCATGCGGGGACGGCGGGGGCTCCAAGGACCCAGTCATGGACCCTTGCGGCGGGGCGTGCCCCGCTGATGAGTGCTTTGCGGGAACCTGTGTCGTCGTCGAGCCGGACGTGGGGCCCGACGCTCCCGACACGGACACAGGCGAGGATGACGCCGACGTCGGCGACGACGCCGATGTCGATCCCGACGCGGAGCGAAAGGACTGCGAGACCGACGACGACTGCCCGGAGACATCCTTCTGTCTGGTGGCCGGCAACAACGAGACCGGGGCCTGCCAGATCGGCTGTCGCGAGGGCGGCTGTGAGGACGGCCAGCTGTGCGACCTGGAAACCCGCGAGTGTTCCGACGGCTGCCGCGAAGATGGCGATTGTGGCGACGAGGAGTTCTGCGCAGTCCCCGAGGACGCCGACCTCGGCGCCTGCCGCGAGGGCTGCCGCACAGACGACCAATGCCCGGGCGAGTTGACCTGCCTGCCGGGGAGCGGCGTCTGTGTGGGTGTCGAGTGCAACGACGACGAGCTGTGCCCGCCCAATTTCTTCTGCGACTCGGACCTCGCCCACTGCGTGCCCGGCTGCACGGACGACGCGCACTGCGAGGACGGAACCACCTGTGTCGAGGGCGCCTGCGTCGGCATGGACTGCGAGGAGGACGACGATTGTCCAGAGGCCCAGTTCTGCGGCGACGAGCTGCGTTGCGCGCCGGGTTGTCGGGACGACGCCACGTGTGAGTTTGGCCAGATTTGTCCGGAGGACACGCGGATCTGCCGGGATGGATGCCGCGAGGATGGCGACTGCGACCTTGCCGACTATTGCGAGCCCACGGAGCTGGCCTGCGTGGAAGGGTGCCGGGACGACGACTCGTGCGTGCCCGGGAACTCGTGCCTGGAGGTGGCCATCGATGAGGACGAGACGATGCGTCGGCGCTGCGTGCCCACGCCCTGCACCTCGGACGTCGAGTGCCTGGACGACTTCTACTGTGCGATTCCGCAGGACGAGGACGAAGGGGAGTGCGCCGTCGGTTGCCGCCTCGGCGACGACTGCCCCGTCGGGTTCCAATGCGACGAGGAGACGCGGCAATGCGTGGACGCACCGTGCAACGACAGCGACGAGTGTCCGCTCGGGTTTTTCTGCGACCCGGAGCTGGAGACCCCGACGTGCGTGCCGGGTTGCGACGGCAATGGGCAGTGCCCCAACGACCAGCCTTGCGACGTGGAGACCAACACCTGCGGCTGTGGGACCGACCTCGACTGCGCGCAGTCGCAGGTCTGTGACCGAGGCATGTGTGTCCAGGCCTGCACCGAGCACACCGACTGCGGGGACGGTTTCTTCTGCGAGTTCGACAGCGGGTTGTGCCTGGAGGGGTGCTACGACGACGACTTTGAGCCCAACGACACGCGGGAAGACGCAATGCCCATCGACACCGGGCAGTTCGACATGCGCATGTGCTACGGCGCCGAGATCAACGAGGACTACCACGACTGCTTCCACGTGGAGCTCGGGGAAGAGGATGAGTTGATGGTCACCGCCGTCTTTGACAGCGATGTGGGAGACCTGGACCTGAACGTGTATGACCCGGGCGACAACATCGTGGCGCAGGGGCTTAACCCCGACGGGCGCGAGGAGATCACCTATGAGGCACCCGCCGCCGGCCAGTACACATTCTGTCTGTTCCCGCAGGGCAACGGCTTTGAGTTCTCCTACCAACTCAACGTCGCCGTGGTCCGCGGACAGGGATGTTTGGACGACGCGGACGAGGCAGACGGAAACGACACCTGCGAGGACGTCCAGGGCGACGCCCTCGACCTCGCGTTTGGACAGCCGCACACCCGCGCCAACCGGACCATCTGCGACTCCGACGAGGACTACGTCGCCGTCAATCTGCTCGAGGGGCAGCAGCTCGATGTGGAAGTGAGCCGGACCTGTGGGGGCGGCGCGCTGGATGTGCAGATTCTCGACGTCGACTGCCAATCGGTCCTCGCCCGGTCCGATGGAGACGAGGTGCAGCGTACGGTGACGGTGATCGCACCCGTGGACGGCACCTACACGGTCCGGACCTTCGCGCCCCTTTTCGGCGATGAGGCCTGCTACTCCGCCAACTTCCTCCTGAGCGCCGGCAACGCCGTGTGCCGCGACGACCAGATCAACAATGTGCCCCTGGAACCCAACGACGACGCCGACAATGCCACGCTGCTGGACGTCCAGCGCGGGGAGCCGGAGACCTTCGAGGGCTTCGCCGTCTGTGTCGAAGACGAAGACTGGTACTCGGTCTTGATCCAGACGCCGGGCGATGTGCTGCGGGCCACGGTCTGCCAGAACATCAACGACGATCCACTGCGCGTGGAGATCCGGGCGGACGGCGGGAACACGCTCCTGGTCGCCGACGAGGCCAACGGGATGTGCAAGACCGCAGAGACGATGCCGGTCAACGAGCCAGGCATCTATTATGTTCGCGTCTTGCCCACGGGAGACATCGTCGAGCCGGGGATCCGCTACGACCTCACGGTGGTGTCCGACGCTGCCGAGGCATGTTTGCCGGACAATTTTGAACCCAACGAGACGTTGGAAGACGCCTCCAACGTCGTGGGTGGCCAGCACACGGGCACCCTGTGTCGCGGCGAGTTCGATCAGGACTGGTACCGCTTTGAGCTCAACAGCGGCGATCAGGTCAACATCACCCTGACCTACGACCACGAGATCACGCAGTTGGGCGCTGTGCTCTACGACACCAACGGAGACATCGCCGACATCCTCTTCCCAGATGAGGTGGACCCGGATCTCGACGTGCTCGCATCGGGCGCGTTCTTTGTGGGGCAGCGGGACGCAGGAAACTGGTACCTGGAGGTGCCGACGTTCCAGGAGGGTGCGGCGCTGCCGTACACGGTGGACTTGTCGATCGAATCCCCCGATTGCGAGGACGAGTTTGAGGAGACGCCGAACAACTCGTGCGAAATGGGAGAGGACCTGTCTCCGTTTACAGATGTGCGAGGTTTCGTCTGCGGGCCGGTTGGGGACGAGGATTGGTTCTGCACCGACGTGGCCGCCAACCAGGCGCTGACGTTCCGGGTGGAGCATTTCCACTTCCAGGGCAACCTCGAGCTGGAGGTGCACAGACCCTGCGGCACGCTGCTGGATTTCAGCTACAACTCCGGTGAGGACTTCGAGCAGGTGACCATCGACAACACCGAAGAGGGCACCTACTGCGCCCGCGTCTTCGCGCGGAGCACCGTGGTTCAGAACCGCTACACCATCGAGGCGACGATCGAGTGATCCGTCGCGTCGGGTTCCTTCGGCCAGTACGTCGGCTCTCGGAACCCGCCAAGGCGCGAGCGCAGACCTGTGCAGGAACACTAGACCCGAAAGAAGCGCAGATTCCTGCTGCGGACGCGGATACACCGCCGCTGACGGCACCCGCGCCGCCGCTCCTCCTCACCTGAACTCTGCTCAGCCTACGTCGTCGCTAGCGGCACGAACGCCGTCATCGTCGGCGTCTCCACGCCCTCGCAACGAAATCTTCGCTTCTTCCGGGACTAGAAGGTGGCCTTGATTCCGAGGGCCGGGAAGACCGGCAGTCCCTGCTGGGGCTGCGTCTCCGTGAAGTTGAAGTTGTAGCGGATGGCCTCGGTGTTCGCGCGGTTGTAGACGTTCTGAATGTCCATGTAGAGGTTCAGAATCCACGTGTCGTAGATCCACGACTTGTCCACGCGCAGATCAAGCTGGTGGAACGCCGGCAGTCTGGCGGACCCGAACGGCCCGAACACGCGCTGGTACGCGTCTGCGTCGGAGTTGAACACCGCTCCGATGACCGGCGTCGTCGGGTTGCCGGTCACGTAGCGCCAGCGCCCTCCAACCTCCCAATTGCGCGGCAGCCGGTAGGACGCGATGACGTTCAGGATGTGGGTCTGGTCGAACTGGAACGGCCTGTAGTCGGACTCGCCGCTGTCCAGGCGTTCCGCGCGGGAGAGCGTGTAGGTGACCCAGCCAAAGAAATTGTTGGTCAGCTCATGCCGGAGCAGGAGCTCCAGACCATACACGCGGCCGATGCCCTCGTTGTTGTAGATCTCCGGCACGGTCTCGCCGTTGCGCTCGACGACGTCGTTGGAGCGACTGACCAGCTCGAACAGGTCCTTGTAGAACACGGTGGCATCCACGGTGATCCAAGGGACCGGCTTGTACTCGCCGCCGACTGAATACTGGATGGATTCCTCGGCGTGGAGTTTGGGGTTGCCGAAGAATTTGGAGAGCTCGTCGGGCGTCGGCGGCTGGTGGAACCACCCGGCACCCGCCTTGAGGCTGAGCGCTTCGTCGACCTTCCATCGGACCGTCAGCCGCGGGTCGTAGGTCCACTGTGCCGGACTTGTCGTGTAGCGCTCGAGCCGGACGCCTGGGACGACGAGAACATCTTCGATGGCGGTCAGTTCCAGCTGGGTGTAGACGGCGGCCTGGACTTCCCATTGCTGTTCCATGGCGCGAATGGTGTCGTCCAGATCCCGCTCGCCGGGTGGGTCTCCCTCTTTGGGGGGCAGCGGGGCCAGGAGATCGACGGACGCGGACCCAAACAGCACATCGGCACCGACGACGAGGGTGGCGTCGCGGGTCAGCTTGATGGTGTTCTCTTCCCGGAGCTGACCCAGCAGCAATTGCAGATCGAGGAAGAACTGCTCGCCAACATTGAACGAGACCTCGTCGATGCCGAACCCGACGATGGTGTTGGTCTTGAACGAGTCGCTCGGAATCCAGTCGTGTTGGACCATGGTCCGCAGGAAGAAGGTCTCAGCGCTGATGTCGCCGCTGCGCAGCTGGGCGTTGGCTTGCGCGGCGTCCTCAAACAGCAGGCGCACCGCGTCGCCGGACCCGAACACAAACAGTTGAAGCTCGTGGTCGTCGGTGGGGCGGTAGGAGACCAGGGTCTGGAAGTCGTAGTAGCGCGGCGCGGCGATCACGTTGATGGGCGCCGACTCTGGCACCGCGGCCTCAAGGATGGTGTCCACGTAGCTGCGGCGCGCGCCGACGGCGACCGCGGCCCGGTCGCCCACGGGCGCTTCAAGAAAGACGCCGGAGTCAAAGAGGTTTACGTCCACGTACCCGTGCACCGCCTCCGGACGCAGGTGCTTGAGTTTGATGTCCAGGACCCCGGCACTGCTGCGGCCATAGGCTGCCGGGAAATTGCCGGGCAGGAAGTCGATGCTCTCGAGGACCCCGGCGGGTACGACGCTGCGCAGGCCCCCGAAGTGGTAGATGAGCGGCACCTGGATGCCCTGGATGTAGAAGCGTGTGTCTTCGGGCGAGGAGCCGCGCACGATGATGCGGCCGTCCCCAAAGACGGTGCGCGCGACGCCGGGCAGGTTCTGCACGACCTTGACCGGGTCGCCGAAGTTGCCTGGGATGCGCTCAATCTCGCGGATGCTGATGGTGCGGCGCGT
>CALBXO010000825.1 GCA_937890335.1 uncultured Pseudomonadota bacterium
CGTCGTCGTCGACCGTTGCCCAGCCTGCTACGCGCACTGGTTTGACCACCGGGAGCTTGCGGAGGTGTTCAGCCAGGCGGGGGCGGACCTGTCAGAGACCGCGCTGTCGGGGCAGCTACGCCTACCGAGCGTGTGCAGACACTGTCAGACCAAGAACCCGGACTCCGCGTTGCAGTGCTCTTGCTGCGAGGGACGGCTCGGCTACCGGTGTCCCAGGGACAACCGCCCCATGCTGGTGAGCATCCAGCACGCTGTGGAGGTGGACGTGTGCCCGCTGTGCCGCGGGATCTGGCTGGACGGGGAGGAGTTTGAGCTGCTCTTCGAGAACACGCAGCAGGCCAACGCGCTGGAGCGACCTCGGCAAAAGGACCTGGGCCGCCCCAACCACATGCCAGTCTGGATGAAGACACCGGCCCACCTTCGCGGGTGCCAGATCTGCGGCGGCGCGCGGCTGCCACCGGAGCTGAACTTCCACCACGGCGTCTTCAAATGCGACGCGTGCTTCTCGGGGACGCCGTCCACGGATGAGCTGCGCATCAAGAAGGTGGCAGCGCGCAACAAGCGCCGCTACGACAGCCGCGAGATCACACTCCAGTCCAGCTTTCTGAGCAAACTCGGCGACGTGCTGACCACACCCATCGTCCCGAGCCGCGACTGACGTGAGACGGCGCCGGGAGGTCGAGGGGCCTCCCGCTACTCCGGCAGACAGGTGACGGTCGCGTTGGGGGCCAGGGACCCCGAGGGCTGGGGTCGATCCGACCAGAGATCTTCGACCAGCAGCTTCTTGCTCGCACAGTCCACAGGGATGCGGAAGCCACGCTCCGTCAGCGGGAACTCCTCGGTGTTGGACCAGCGGTCGTAGTCCTGCGGTGTCCCAATCGTGAACTTGTAGCGCATCTCCACGCCGGGCCGGAACCCAAAGGTGCGGGTGTAGACCTGGTCTCCGGCGGTCACATCAGGGGCCACGCCGTCGTCGCGCATTGCCAGCGAGTTGGGTGTCCAGTTCTCCAACGTGTCCTGGTTTCCCGTGATGAACACGGAACCTCGTCCGCGCGGCGGGGGCGGGTTCGCGATGTTCGTGTAGCGGTTCAGGTCGCCGGAGGCGTCTACGGCAAAGGTCACGAACACCAGGTTCGTGATGTCGTCGAACATGATGCGGGTCCCGAGGTTGGGGGCGGTGTCGATGACCGTGTCGTTGGACACCGCCTGGATGGCAAACTCAACGGGATCGCCGAGCTGCATGCCCAGGTCGGCCAGGGGCACGAGCAGCTCGATGATGCGGCCGCCGTTAACGGCTCCGCCGACCTCGATGGAGTGGTTCTGCACCTCGGACCAGCCTCCGCGACCGTCGGCAAAGCTCAGTGTGCCGCGCGCCGGAACCGTGCCGAGGTTCACGCGCAGCTCGCGAGCGGGCCCAGCGCCAATGAACTGCACCTCATCGCCGCTGCGGGTGACTGCGTTGGCCGGGTCCGACACCGCCTCGCCCAGGTCGGCGTTCGTGATGTGTTTGTGGTTGAAATACAGGCGGAACTCGTAGTTGGAGCCCTCCTTCGCGCTCAGGTCATCCACGCTCTCGATGGCGATGTACACGGCGTCGTCCGCGCCCGTGTCGTTGCGCTCGCCGACGTAGCCAAAGTAGACGAGACGGATGTCGTCATTGGGGTTGTTGATGGCGCCGGAGTCGTTGTCGAAGAAGCTGCCGGCCGACACATTCCACTCGGTCTCGTCGGGGCGGTACTCCCCATCAATGGTGGGCTCCTCGCCCTCCACAAAAGGACCTCGCAGCGGCTCGGCGTTGGCCTGGACGATGGGCGCGAAATTGGGCTGCGGAAATGGTTCCACGCCCATGGGGCAGGGGTCTCCCTGGCGGGCGCGCCGGTCGCAGATGGCCAGGTTCATGAACTGGTACGTGGCCCCGAGGTGTGAGCGAAACGCGCGGTCGAAGCCCGTGTCGTCGTTGCCCGGCGTCTCCTGGTCCTTGCCGAACCACCAGAACCAATCGCTGCCCTCCGCCGCGTAGATCGCTTCCCATGCGCGGTACGCGTACCAGTCGAACGTCTCGCCCTCGGGCGGTGCGGCGAGCGCGGGGTTGGGGCGCGGGACGCCAGAGGCGGCC
>CALBXO010000826.1 GCA_937890335.1 uncultured Pseudomonadota bacterium
TCAAAAACGCCGTCGGACTTGCAGCCGGCTACGACAAGGACGGCGATTGTTGGCGAGGACTGAGCTGCCTTGGATTTGGCCACATCGAGCTGGGTACGGTCACACCGCGACCCCAGAGCGGCAACCCAAAGCCGCGGGTCTTCCGCTTGCCGGACCACCAGGGCGCAATCAACCGCCTCGGCTTCCCCGGTGCGGGCGCAGAAGTTGTGGCTGAGCGGGTTCTGGGCGCCCGCGGACACGACACGATCGTCGGAATCAACCTGGGCAAAAACAAGGACACGCCCAACGACGCGGCCGACGACGACTATGTCTCGCTGATCAGAACCTTTGCGCCGCTGGCCGACTACCTGGTCATCAACGTCAGCTCGCCCAACACAGTGGGCCTGCGCCGCCTACAGGCGCGAGACGCGCTGGACGCCCTGCTTCGCACGGTCATGGCCCAGATGCAGATCGAGCGCAGCGCGGAGCGCCGGCCCCTCCCCCTTCTGGTCAAGATCGCGCCCGACCTATCCAGCGACGAGCTCGACGACGCGCTCACGGCGATGCAGGACAACGGCGTGGACGGCGTGATCGCCACCAACACGACACTGGACCGCACCGCCGTGGCCGGAGCCAACCACGCCGACGAACGGGGCGGGCTCAGTGGGGCCCCCGTGCGCAGACGGTCCACGGCGGTCATTCGCGATGTATACCACCGCACCAGCGGCCGCCTGCCGATCATTGGCGTCGGCGGTATCGCGTCGGCCCTGGACGCCCGCGAGAAGCTGGACGCCGGCGCCAGCCTCGTCCAGTTCTACACCGGAATGATTTTTGAGGGCCCCGGGCTCGCCAAACGCGTGGTAGAGGGGCTCGGTTGAGACGGTGACCCCCGCGCAGGACCACCTCGACCTGTTGCGACGCCTCTGGGACGCGGAGTTTCGCGCCTCCCAGCAACGCCTGGTCGACGAGCGCCAGCGACTGACCCTGGCGCAGCGCGTCGAGCGTGGACTTGCGCTGCGCGACCTCGCCGTCGACGATACGGACGCGGCCTCGGGCGACCGCACCCTGCTGTGGCTGAGCCCAAGGGCTGACGCGGCCAGCGCCATCGAGGGGCTGCGGGTGCGCAACGGCAGCCCCGTCCGGCTTTGGTGGGACGATCCGGATGGCCCGGACGCGATCCGTGGGACGGTGGCCCGGCGCCAGACCAACCGGCTCGGGGTCATGGTCGATGGGGATGTCCCGGACCGAATCTGGGCCGGCGAGTTCCACCTGGATCGCGACGATCCGCACGAGACGTACAATCGAGGACGCACCGCGCTGCGCCGTTTTGGCGACGCCACGGCCAGTCCAGACGCCGTCCCTTCGCGCCGCTTTGTCGACGTCCTCCTGGGCGCGCAATCACCTGAGCTGCGATCCAGGGGCGGACTGTCGACGTGTAGGGACGCGGAGCTCAACGAGGCGCAACGATGCGCCGTGGACCTGGCGTTGCGGACCCTGGACGTCGCCCTCGTACACGGACCTCCAGGGACGGGAAAGACCCGAACCCTCGTGGAGATCATCCGTCAGTGCAGCGCGCGCGGCGAGAGTGTTCTGGCCACTGCGGCGAGCAACACCGCAGTGGACAACCTGGCAGAGCGACTCGTGGAGACGGGGCTCGACGTTGTCCGCGTGGGCCACCCCGCCCGCGTCGCGCCCGCTGTGGAGGCGCGCAGTCTGGACCTGCTCCTGGAGGCGACGGCAGAGTACAAGCTGGCGCGCAAATGGCTCGAAGAGGCAGCGCGCATCCGCCGGAAGACCGACAATAAGAGCGACCGGGGCACCATCGGGCGACAGGACCGCCGCGACGCATACCGCGAAGCCCGCGCGCTCTCCGCCGACGCGCGCCGCCAGATACGCGCAGCCCAGGAGCGCATACTCGCGCGCGCGGACGTAATCTGCGCCACGGCGGCCGGTTCCGACGCCCGCGTTCTGGGCAATACTGAGTTTGACGTCGTCGTGTTGGACGAGGCGACGCAGGCGACTACACCGGTGGCCCTTGTCGCTCTGGGTCGCGCCAACCGCGCGATCCTGGCCGGTGACCACCACCAATTGCCGCCGACCGTCATCGACGAAAAGTCCGCGCGCGATGGCCTGGGGACGTCTCTGTTTGAACGCCTGGCCCACCGCGTACCCGAGATGGTGCAGATGTTGGAGGTGCAGCACCGCATGCACGCAGTCCTGATGACCTACCCATCAGACAGCAAATACGACGGCCGGCTGATCGCCGCAGAGCATGTGGCGGCCCGAACACTCCAAGCCGACCCTGACGACGCGCGTCCGGGGCCGCTGGTCTTTGTGGACTCCGCTGGGGCTGGATGGGACGAGCTGCGAACCGAGGACGATCCCAGCACGCAGAATCCAGAGCAGGCAGGCAGGACATGTGCCGAGGTACACCGCCTGCTCGGGCGCGGCGTCGCCCCCGGCGACATCGGCGTGATTACACCGTACTCGGCGCACGCGAGGCTCTTGCGCCGTCTGCTGCGCGACCAGGTGGACGCTGGACTGGAAGTTGGCAGCATCGACGGGTTTCAAGGGCGGGAAAAGGAGGCCATCGTCCTGGACCTGGTCCGAAGTAACCCAGATGGCGACATTGGCTTCCTACGGGACACGCGCCGCATGAACGTGGCCCTGACTCGGGCAAAGTCCTTTCTCCTGGTCATCGGCGACAGCGCGACCATCGGCGCCCATCCCTACTACGCTGGGTTCCTCGACTACGTAGAAGCCTACGGCACCTGGCTGACCGCGTGGGACGACGTGTAGCCGGGTTTCCACCTGGCACCCGCTGTCCAACCAATCGACCAGCACCCCCGGACCGGCGGCTCCCAGGCGGCGGAGTGATACCCGCGCCGCCCGCCTCACCCTGCCAAATCTGATCTTTTTCCGCCGTCCGCCGTTTGTCGTTTCTCAGACACGACGCCAGGCCTGGTTGGAGAAGAGACATGAAGCACCCCCGTCACGCGCGCAGCCCATTTTTCGCTGGATTCATTGTATGCATGGCCCTGCTCGCCGCCGCCCCGGCGTCCGCGCAGGAGGAGCCGCTCCCGTACCTCCGGGGCGCGCCGCTGACCCACGCCAACCTCACGATTCTCCCGCTGTACGCCAAGGACCGCGCGCAGCCCAGCGGCGAATTCCTGACCTTTGAACAGGCCAGCAAGAAGAAGATCGTGCGGGTGACGGAGCTCAACGGGAGCACGTCCGACGCCGAGGTCAACGCCGTCCACATCACCAACAAGGGCGACAAGCCGGTGTTCATCCTGGCCGGTGAGGTGATCCTGGGCGGCAAACAGGACCGCGTGATCGCCAAAGACACCGTTGTGCCGCCAAACGCGCGCAAGCTCGAAGTGGCGGTGTTCTGTGTGGAACAGGGGCGATGGGATGGACGGCAGGCCCAATTCAGCGCAAGCGGCAAACTCGGCCACAGCGACCTGCGCGAGAAGGCGGTGTTCGCCAGTGACCAAGGACAGGTGTGGGACGAAGTCAGCAAGACCAACAAGAAGCTCAAGGTCGCGCCCAGCTCCGGTACGTACAAGGCCTCCCTCAAGAAAGCCGAGGCTGACTCAGCCCTCTACGTGAAGGCGGTGCTGCCTCGATTGCAGGCGGACGACCGCGCTGTTGGCGTCGTTGTCGCCATCGACGGCCAGGTCGTCAGCCTGGACGCCTTTGCCAACCCCGCGCTGTTTGCGCAGGTGCGGGACAAGCTGGTGATGGCGTACGCATTGGAAGCGGCCAACGCCGACGGTGCCGGCAAGGAAGCCAACGTCTCGGCGGACCAGGTGGACGGGTTCTTCGACGAAGTCCGCAAGGCCCAGAAGGGCAAGCGTGAAGTCAAAAGCGGTGACGCGGACAACTACTTCTTCGACAGCGACGCTGTGCAGGGAAACGAGTCCAAGGGCGCCAGGAACAAGTCCATTCACAAGTTCTACAAAGCCAAAAAGCGCTGACCACGGCTACCGCGCTCACCTCCGGACTTCGGGGGACCTGACACAGCTGCTTGTGACGATCATCAACCGCCACGTGGAGGGCGAGAACATTCATCCCTCCCCCGCGCCCCACGATGTGGGGTTCCCGTGAGGTTCGTGGGGGAGACGCAACCGGTGGCCGGTCACAGGCCGGTAGGTCAGTACCGCCGGATGAAAATCAGGTAGGCAGGCCGCGGCGTGAAGCCCAACCGCATGTTGATGGCGTACATCGGGTTGTTCTCCTCATTGTCGGTGTCGATCTCCACTGCGCCCCGCCGCGCCGCGAAATCAATGGCGTGCAGCTTGAGCGCAGTGCAGATGCCGCGGCGCCGGTGCGAGCGCTCGACGCCGGTAATCGTGGTGTGCAGCTTCTTCGGATCTGCCAACCGCAGCTCCAACGCGCTGAGTCCCACGAATTCTCCGCCGTCCACCGCCACAAAACACCCCTCGGGGCACCATTGCGGACCCTGGATGTAGCGCAGCCATTGCTCGAACGGCGGCCAGGTCAGACCTGCACCTTCGGGCCTGGGCATGTCCTCCTCGACGTGGCCGCTCAACGTCCATAGGCGGCGCTGCCAGTCGGGGAACCGAGACTCGAGGGCGTCCGCAGTCAGGATCTCGACCCCCCGCGCACGCACGCGCTCCATTGCCAGCACCCACGGCTCCGGCACAAAGGCCTCCACATCCAGCACCGAGATGGGCGCCCGAAGGCAGGTGGAGAACCCGCGCGCCTCGATCAGCGCGACGCGCGCGGGACAGTCCTCTCGCGTCGCATACGTGATGATCGTCGCGCCCTGGGCCCGCGCCCACCCGAGGACGTAGTCGCAGATCGCGGGCTCGTCCTCGGGATGAAGTGCCCACCAATCCACGGCCACGCGGCCGGGTTCAAGGCACCAATCACTCTCCGATACGCTGGCAAACGCGACAATCTTGCCGCCGCGTCGCGCCTCAAACCGCTGGTGGAGGAGCCCCTCGGGACGAACCTCGTCGTGGTAGCGGGTCGACGCTACCGAGACCAACATGTCGGGAAACATCTGGTTCCTGATGGCACAGAGAGTGTCGTAGTCGGTCTCCTGGTCGGAGACCGTCCGCATCGCCAACGGCGGCGTGGGTTGTGTCGAAGTGGGTTGTGTCGCCGTGCTCATGCCAGGCCCTGCGCGTGAAAGGTGATGAAAGCCGGCATGGGGCGGAAGCCCATGGCGACGTTGATGGCGTACATTGGGTTGTTCGCCTCGTTGTCGGTGACAATCCTTGCGTACCCGTTCTCACGGGCCCACAGGTTTGCACGCACCTTCAGCGCGGTGCAAAGCCCGCGCCGCCGGTATTCGCGGCGCACACCCGTGAGGCCGACATCGAGGCGTTCAGGCTCGGCGAGGCAACGCTTCAGATTGCTCATGCCGACGGGCAGGTCGCCGTCCATGGCCACAAAATA
>CALBXO010000827.1 GCA_937890335.1 uncultured Pseudomonadota bacterium
TCCTTCTGCTCAAACTGCCCGATTCCGACTTCGTACAGGCGCCCAGCCTCCACCTGCGCGGAGGTCTGCGCCGGTGCATCTGGCTCCGGCGACTCATCCTGGGCCTGCGCAGGTGCAGCCGCAAACACGATTGCGGCGACGACCGCGGGGAACATTCGGTGGCACATGGAGACGACGATACCCGCGGATCGAGCCTCAGTCGACTGTCCGGTACTTCTGGCCGCCGTCCTTCTTGACGGGCTTGGCCACGGCCGGCACCGGCGCAGCCTTCTTGGCGGGAGCGGGATCTTTTGCCCCGGGTGGCTCCGCGTTTGTCTTGCGGGGCTTGCGGCCGGCGGCAGGTGCGCGGGCCTGCTCGGTCAGGCCGACCTGCACGCGCTGGGCCCCTTTGGAGGGGTCCACGGTGACGGTCTGGGACTCGTAGCCACCGAGGCGAAGCTCCACCTCAAACGGGGCGTCGGCCTGCTCCAGATCAAAAGCGTGGGGGGCCGCTCCCACGGCGCGGCCGTCTTTGACCAACATCGCGCCCTCAGGCTCGCTCACCAGAGTGATCTTGAAAGTCTTCGGGACCGTCTTGTCCAGCGTCACCTGCATCGTCCGGCGGCCGGTGTCCGGATAGGTGATCTGGACCGGCGCCGGCTTGAAGCCCTCGCGCCGGACGGTGAACGACTCAGAAGCGCCGGGCTCCCCGCTCGTGAACCACGGGGTCTGCCCCACGAACTTGTCGCCGCGGTACACGTCGCCCCGCGGGGTCGCCGCGATCTCGACCTCGGTCCGCACGGCCGCCGCGTTGGCGGTGGTCGGCGCCGCGGCCGTGGTGGAGGCGTCCGGCTCCTGGCCAAACAGCATCGTCGCGATCAGGCCCAGGCCTACCAGGCCCAGGCAGACACCCACGACGGCGACGAGGACAAGCGCGTTCGTCCTTTTTCGCCCCGGCCCCCCACTCGGCGCCGTCTCCACTGGGAGGATCTCCAGCTCGGCGCCATCGGCCATGGTCGGCGCCGTGGCCAAGGAGGCACCGGTCTGCCGCAGCGGCTGCGGAGTCGACGGGGCGGCAATGCGCCGAGGACCCGTGATCCGCCCCATATCCGGACCTGACCCGTAGTCACCCGGGATGGCCTCCGCCAGCAGCGTCATGAACTCGTCGGCGGTCTGCGGCCGCTCCTCGCGCCGTTTGGCAAGCGCTTTGTGCAGGAAGGCCTTGACGCTGTCCGGCGTGTCCCCCGGCATCGCAGGAATGGGCTCGTTCTGGTGCTTGAGGACGGTGCCCAGGGGCGTCGGCGCCTCGTACGGCACCTGTCCGCAGAGCATCTCCCACAACAGAATGCCCAGCGCGTAGAGGTCGCTGGTTCCGTCCAGCTCCTCGCCGCGCGCCTGTTCGGGGGACATGTACTCCGGTGTGCCGCAGACGTACCCCGCCCGGGTGATGCGGGTGGTGGTGTCGCCCATCAACAACTTCGCGATACCGAAGTCGAGGACCTTCACCAGGTCCGTCTCGCCCTCCACGCAGCTGATGAAGATGTTCTCGGGCTTGAGATCGCGGTGGATGACGCCCTTCTTGTGCGCCTCGGACAGGGACCGGCCAATCTGTGCGGTGATGTTTACGGCGCGGCGCAGAGGCAGTCGGGTGTCACGGCCCAGGAGCTCATGGAGGCTCTCTCCGTCGAGCAGCTCCATGGCGATGAACAGCGTGTTCTCCTCGCCTTCGCCGTAGTCGATAATGGTGATCGTGTTGGGGTGGTGCAGCTTGCTCGCCGCGACCGCTTCCCGGAAGAACCGCTTGACGGCGGCGTCGTCGGTGGCCAGCTCGCGCCGTAAAACCTTCAGGGCCACCTTCCGACCGATGGGCTGCTGGAGGGCCACGTAGACCTTGCCCATCCCGCCTTCCGCCAGTTTGCTGACGATCTCGAAGCGGCCGGCCACGACGTCGCCGGGTGCGAGATCGGAGTCTCTCCGCTCCTCGGTACCGGTCAACATCCCATCAGTCATCTGCCCATCCCCTCAGAAATCCGTGCCAGCCCCGTCGGCCCTCTGGCCGATACGCCGGCATTCGGCTAACCCCTTCAACCACGTGAGAATTTCACAGCAAGTCCCGCGCCAGCCGATCCGTGCGTCCGCGCACCCGTAGGGTCGACAACTCACTCGGCGGGCGCGTTCACCCACACCTCCATACTAGCACAGACACGGCGACGGAACCCGTTGACAGTCTGTCGGAGCGGGTGCTACAAAACCGCTGGTTCACCCTGCGGAGACACGATGGCGAAGTCGGACAAGCGCAAGCAATCCCTCTACTTTCCCGAAGACATGCTGCAAGAGATTCAGCATGAAGCGTGGCGGCAGGATCGCTCGTTGAGCTGGATCGTCCAGAAGGCCTGGAAGATCGCCCGGAACACAATCAAACAATATCCGTCCGTCAACGACGTAGACGACGGCTCTACCGAGCACGAGGACGACTGAGTCCTCTCCGCCGACGCAAAAAAGCCCCGGACTTCCGGGGCTTTTTTGCGTCGACCTGTTGGCCTGCCCCGTTGCCGGGGCTGTCTGGTCAGTCGGTCACCGGGCGGGGGACCTACTCCAGATCACCCACCGGTCGAAGCGACTGCACCACGGTCTCCAGGTCCCCGGTGAGCAGCTCCTTGTCGCGCAGTCCGGTGACATCGGTCGTATAGAGCTCAAAGTTGTTCTCCGCGCTCGGAGCGGACGCGGCAAACACGATCGTCGCCCCGGTGGGAGCGAGCGCCATCTCCTCAATCGACAACACGCACTTGGCGTCTCCGACGACAAACTCCTGCTCCAGTTCGTCGTAGCAGTTGGCGGCAGAAAAGTCGGAGCCCGGGTTCTCCAGCACGACGGTGGGCGGCGCCAGGTCGGGCGTCATCTTCAGGATCGCAGCGCGCGGGATGTTGAACCGCGAGCAGTCCTCCTGCACCAACAGGTACATCGCGCTGGAATCCGGCGCCCATTGCAGCTCCTGCAGCACGTCGGTGAATTCACCCTCCTGGCGGCCCGTGCACTTCGCCGGTCCAGCGGCGCCGAGGTCCATGCGACCTGGACGGCACTGGCCGCTGTCGGGATCGCGCGGGTCGGCAAAGTCGCAGACGTGAGGTCCACCGCAGTCACTGTCTGCGGTGCAGCCGCTGCCGAGGTTCCCAGTGTGCTCCAGCTCCAACAGGTTGACGCTCAGGCGTTGGCTGGTGCAGCGCGCGTTCGCCCCGCAGCTCTCCGGGGAGACGCACTCCTCGTTGGACGCGCAGGGGTCGGTGTCCACCAGCGCCGTACTGACGACGGCCAGGAACTTTCCGTCCGGGCTCCAGGCCAGCCGCTCGCGCGGGCCATAGAAGGAGCCCGTGCCGCCAAAGCTGTCCGAGACGAAGGTGTAGAAGTCATCCTGAACGTCGCTGGTATCGAGGTTGTGACGGTCCAGGAACATATGCGTCAATGTGACGGTCCAGGTGATGGCCTCGCTGCCATCGGGCTTGAGATAGAACCCGCCCTGGGTGCCCTCCACGGAGCCCACAACCCCGAGGCTCTTCTTGTTGGTCCCCGGCAGGTCCGCCACAAAGACCTCAAAGTCCGCGGTCTCCCAAGCGATGGTGGCGCCGCCGACTTCGTAGGCGATGATGCCCTGCCCCACGACGGTGGCCTCTGCCGTGTTGACGCTGAATCCGTCCCAACCCGCGGTCACGATGGGCGCTACGCGCACGGTCGCGCCCTGGCCATCGGGCTCGGCCCACAAGAACCAGCTGAGGTCGTCACTGACGGTGCATCCGTTGTGGCATTGCACACCGTCCGGGTTGACCTGGACCGACTCCGAGCCGTCGTTGCTGATGAAGTAGAAGTTGCCGCCGGGCTCGATCCCGGGCACTTCCGACCGGTTGCGCGCGACGTAACCGATCGCAAAGTCGTCCTCGTCGGCCGGCTGGGCGCCGTTGTTGCCCCCGTTGTTGCCGCCGTTGTTGCCGTTGTTCTGGCCGTTGTTGCCGTTGTTGTTGCCGTTGTTCTGGCCGTTGTTGCCGTTGTTGTCGCCGTTGTTGGCTGGCTCCTCCTTTGGATCGTCGCCACAGGCGGGGACGGCGATCAGAAGGGACAGGGCAAGAACAGACAGTCGACACCGGGATACGCAGGGGAACATGCAAACACCTCGTGTGGCGGACCAGGGGTCCGACCGAATCTCCAATCGCGGCGGATTATAGGAGCGGGTGTCGGGGGCTAGCAAGAGGGGCGCAGGCGCCTCCTCGCTGCGCGGATCCACAGCGCAACCAGAAAGAACGGGAGGTAGGCACTGATGCGCCGGATTGTCCGCGCCGTGCTCGCCTCAAAACGGTGAAACCCAGCCGCGCCCGCCAATTGGCGCTTATGCCGAGAGCCCCCCATGGAGGCGAGGTAGGCGCGCAGCCGGCCCCGGTCGCCCGGTGGGAGCGCCGCCTCCACAGTGTCGCCCTCGCAACTGGAGCTCGAGCTCTCATCGCTGGAGTCGGTGTCCTCGTCGCACCCGCTGCCTTCTCCGTCGCTGTAGTCGTCGTTCTCGTACCAGCTTGAGTCCTCCTCGTACTCGTCGGGATCCAGCTCATCCCCGGAGCCCTCGCAGCCGCCGTCCGGGTCCGGCTCACCATCGTCGACAGTCGTCTCTCCCGCGCAGCCGCCGGACTCCTGGGGATCCTCGACGTCGTCGTCCCAGGTGTCGCCGCTGCAGCCCCCGCCGTCGCCGTCCTCGTAGTAGTAGCTCTCTTCGTCGTAGTCCTCTTCGACGACGTGCGCGTCGCCGTAGCAGTCCACGTAGATGTCCCCGTCCGGTGCGTAGACCTCGCCCCGATCGCGGCGGGCGTACACCACGTCACGCTCGAGGATCACGGCCTGTTCGACTGTGATCGCGGTCGTGGCGCTACCGACGATGCGCCGCCATTTGTCCGCCGCGTCCAAGGTGAAGAGATCAAAACGAAGGCCGATGGCGCTGATCCCCTGGCCGCGGTAGATCTCCACAATTGTGACATCGCCCTCGACGCGGGCGGACTCAAACACGTCGCGGCGGCCGTCCCACTCCTGGTAGTAGACCTCCGCCCGGCGCCGGTTGGGCAGCGTCACATTGCTCTCGAGGAGGTCTGGGAACCCGGCGTGACGCAGATCCAGGATGAGCAGGCCCGCACGCCCGTCCACGGGCTCGTACTCCATGTAGACCAGGACGCCGCCACCTCCGAACCGGCTGGACAGCGTATGAAACAGCGGCTGGGTCTCAATGGCGGTCCAGCTGAGATCGCCACCCGTGTCGGCGTCTCCGCTGCCTGCGGCGACGCGAAAGGCGGCAAAGCCCTCGCTGTCGAAAGGGGCGAACGCTGTTGCTGGCGCGGCCGAGAGGCAAGTGAACACCGCCACGGCGAGGACCAGAGCAAAGCGAGCTGGGGTTCCCATGGCGGCCTCAGAAGTGTGCGGTGATGGTGAAGTAGGTGTTGAGACGGCCGAGGTTGTGGCTCGGGTCCTCGTTGGAGGTCGCCGCAGTCACGGCGTCGATGCTCTCGTCCCCCAGAATCCATCCAAAGTCGGCTTTGGCGCCCAGGCTCAGGTGGTAC
>CALBXO010000828.1 GCA_937890335.1 uncultured Pseudomonadota bacterium
CGTTCCACTCGCGGGCGAGCTCCAGACGCTGCCGCCACTGTTCGACGGCGCGGTCGGCCTCCGAGGCTTTGCGCTCGGCTTCCCGCTCCATCATGATCAGGTTCGCGAGCTCGTCCTTGGCCTCCGCGGAGGACACAGCCGAGACCGTGCTCTGCGCCGGGGCGCCCGCGACCCGCACCGAAACCCGGGGGGCGCCGATGCGCTCAAACGGTCCGCGGTGAGCCTGCGGCTCCTCACGCCCGGCCGCCAGAATGACCTCGCGGCGCTCGATGAGCCGGACAATGGCCTCTGTGACTCGCGCCGTGCCGTCGGCCTTGCCCACGAGCGCGCTGCCGGCTGTCAGGTCGGCCAACGCGCTGCCCGACGCGATGAGATCCAGCTCGGTTCCGAGGCGCAGCACGTCGGGTACGTGCCGCGCCGCACCCAGGCCCGTCAGGAAATCCACCTGGGTCCTGACCGCCGGCTGCCCCACCAACAGGACCGGTCGGTCCAACGCCAGGACGTGTCCGATCCGGGGATCGTCCGCCGGCGCGACCACCAGGTCCGCCACCGCATGAAAGTCCCGGAGCGAGGGCACGGCGCCAAGGAGATCGGCCTCCACCCCGTGCTTGCGGGCCGCAGCGCGCAGCGCCTCCGACACGCCCGCGTCGCCCCCGGCAAAGAACACCGGCTGCACCGCCGCTTCCAACAAGCTGAACTGAAAGGCCAATCTGTCGAGATCCAGATCGCCACGATCGCAATGAACGAACACGACGGGCTCTGGGCCCAGCCCCCATTGTTCGCGCAGCGCCGCGCCGTCCGTACCGGAGGCATAGGCCGCGGGAACCGGCGGCCCAGCAATCTCAACCCGGTCCTCGTCCACGCGGGCCTCCACCAGCGCGGGGACAAAAGTCTCGACGGGAACGACCCAGGCGTGCAGCGGCGCTCCCACCCAGGCGGCGCCCAGGGCGTAGTCGGGGACCACGCCAATCCTGAGCACGTCGTCCCCGGTGATGCGGGTGAACGCGTTGCCCGGGCCAAATGTATTGGCCGCAGTAACGACGACCACATCGGGCCGTAGCTTGTGCTCTGGTTCCGACTCCTGCTCGCTGTCCCGCAGCCCGCGCAAGAGGTCCCGCAGCGAACCGATCAGTTCACCGCCCGCCTCCTTGACGAGGCGCTGCACGACTTCCTGCGACGCGAGCGTCGTCACCGCATAGCCCGCCGCGCGCAGCGCGTCCCCGAGCGCAGCAACCGCCGCATCGCCGCGATCCGCAACGACCCAGACGCGCAGAGCGTCCCCGCCGCCGCTCACTCTTCCTCGTAGAAATTGTCCAGAAAGTCGCCGACTGCGTCGATGTCCATCGACTTGCAGTAATAGCCGTGGATGTCGTTGTCGATGCAGTACTGCAGCAACACATCCGCCTCGATATCGCTGAAGAGCACGATGATCAGGTCTTCCATCTCGGGGTTGCTGCGCAGCTTGGACAATACGTCGTCCACGTGCAGCCGACTCATCTTCAGCTCCAGAAGCAATACTTCCGGTCGCTCGAACTCGATCTTGGCCACGGCCCCATTCGGCGACGACATGCGAACCACGGTGTATCCGCAGGCCTCCAGAGACCGTGCGGCACGCATGACGTGCAAGATGTTGTCGTCGAGAATGAGAACCTTTCGCGGCTGCATCAGCGAGAGACCTTCACGTCCGTCGGGAAGAAGAAGCTCGCGCCCACGCCGATCGCCACGTTGTTGCGCAGCTCAGTGTTGGGCTCAACGCCTTCCTCCTGCACGTCAGCGATGGAGTAGATGTAGTCCTTGACCGCCAGGTTGATCGCGATGCTGTCGCTGACGAACACGCGGAACCCAAGCCCAATCACAGGCGCGGGCTTGAAGCCGCTGAGCAGGTCGGAGCCCTGCGCGTCACCGTCGGCCACCGCTGTGATCAGCGCCCCGCCAAACCCAAGGTCCAGGCTCAGGTCGTAGTCGAGAACGGAGCTGTCGAGGATCGAGATCTTGCCGAACAGGGGCACATAGCTGACGTGCGCGTCGAAGAGAATCTGTGTCGTCGCGTAGCGAAGACCATTGGAGATCTCGGGGTCGACGGAGCCGTTGACCTGGTCAAGCAAGTCCGTGTTGCTGGCCAATACGCCGTACCCAAAACCCACGCCCAGGGAGAAGTGGTTGGTCAGGTGGTAGTTGGCGTCCACGCCAACCATGAGGTTGCGCTTGTAAGCATCGTTGAGCGTGGAACCAATCCGCGGCGCCAGCTCAAAACGGCTGGACCGGAACAGCAGCTTGCGTCGAACGATGGGGCCCTCCTCCAGGGAAGCCCGTCGCTCGGCCACGGCCACCATGGGAACGGCGAGCAGCCCCGTGAATGTCACGGCGGCAAGGACGATGGCAGTCAGTCGCGTCTTCATGTCTCCCCCCTACCTGGCCGTTGAGTATTCAAAGCCAAAAGGCAGGAAGAAACTCGTCCCGAAGTTGACCGTCACGAACTGCGCCACGGTGCTGCCAGTCTGCAGCTCCACTGGGGCGATTCGGTCGTTGACGCTCGCGGTCAGCGCAAGCCATTTGTTCATGAAAATCCTGAACTGCGCGCCGATCTCGCCGGCGCCCGCACCTGTCTCCTCGCCGATGCCCGTCACATGCGTCAGGTAACCGCCACCGAGGGTCACGCTGAGGTCGTAGTAGACAATGGCCGAGTCAAAGATGGCGAACTTGCCGTAGATGGGCACGAGGCCCACCCGGGCTCCGGCATACCATTTGAGTTCGACCACCTCGGGGGCGGAACTCGTCTTGTCGAGCACGTCGAAGTACTCGTCTGTGACGCCCCCCAGTTCTCCCAGGTCGAACCAGCCGAACTCGCCGCCAAACCAGAGAAACTCTGTGGCGTGGTAGTTCAGCTTGCCGCCCAGCTCAAACTGCTGGATGAGGCTGTCGTTGATGGTCAACCCAAACTCCGGCGCAAACTCCACCCGCCCCTTACGTAGGACGGGCTTGCGCTGAACCACCGCGATTTCATCCTCGGGGGTCGGCTTGGACTGCGCGTTCGCGAAGGCTGGGAGCATCGCAAGCACCGCTAGCGCGGTGCCTGTTCGAAGTCCCCAGTGAGATCGTCCCCGTGACGCTCCTGCCATGCGTTTCCTTGAGCGGGTGTGGGCGCCCGGTACCGCAGACGGTCAGTGACTCGTGTCACTCCAAACCTTGACCGTCCCCGGGAGATGCGATTCTACGGGCAACAGTTGTGTACCACGCCGAAACCGGCGCCTTCAAGCGTGTTCTACATGAACAACGCGTCAACAAACTCCTTGGCGTCAAACGGGCGAAGATCGTAGACCCCCTCGCCGATGCCAATGTATTGAACCGGCACCTGGAGCTCCTCGCTGATCCCCAAGATGACCCCGCCCTTCGCGGTGCCGTCGAGCTTGGTCAACACAATGCCACTGATGTCCACGACTTCCTGGAACATCCGTGCCTGGTGAACGGCCATCATGCCCGTGTTCGCGTCCAGGACGAGGAGTGTCTCGTGGGGCGCGCCCTCGCAGGCCTTGGCCGCGACGCGCCCGATCTTCTCCAGCTCCTTCATCAGATTCTTCTTGTTCGTCAGACGCCCTGCCGTGTCGCAGAGGACCACGTCAAATCCCTCGTCGGCCGCCCTCTGGATGCCGGAGAACACGACGCTCGCAGGGTCCTCCTTGTCGTCGCCCGTGTGGACGGCCAGGCCGGTGCGCTCGCCCCACTCCTCGAGCTGCTCCGTGGCGGCCGCACGGAAGGTGTCACCGGCGACCATCAGGGTCTTGTGGCCCGCGTCTGTGAAGCGCATGGCCAGTTTCCCGATCGTCGTCGTCTTGCCCACGCCGTTTACGCCGACGACCAGGACCACGAACGGCCGGACACCGTCGGGAATCTCGAGGCTGCGCTGCCGCGCGGAGAGGATCTGGTGGGTCTCATCGCGAATAAACTGCCAGACGCGGGCCGGATCGCTGATCTCAGCCGCATCGAGTTCCGTCTGAACCCGCGCGAGGAGCGCCTCCACCGATTTTGGACCCATGTCCGACGTGTAGAGCACCTCTTCGAGCTCATCGAGCAGCTCGGAATCGATCTCGTTCTTTCGCTTGAACAGACTGCCCAGGCGCGACACGAAACCGCCGCGGGTCTTCTCGAGTCCCGCCGACAGGGCCTTGGCCTGTTTGCCGGGCGGTTCGGCCGTCTCATTGACCTCGGGCTCCTCGGCGGCGGCGACCGGCGTGGCTGCCGACGCCACTTCCTCGGTCGCCTCCTCCTGCGCCGCGGGCTCGCGCTGCGCTTCACCGGCGGCCTCTCCGGCCAGCACATCCGCCTTGGAATCCTCGGCCGGGGCCTCCTCAGCCGGGGCTTCGTCGTCTGCCCTGGAATCGCCCTGCTGGCCTTCGTCAGCCAGGACTTGGTCAGCCCGGCCTTCGCCGACTGGGCCTTCCTCGGTCTGCGCGACGTCAACCTGGGCGTCGTCCCCGTCAGCATCGACCGACTCCTGTTCAGGCGGGCTGACCTCGGCGGCTTCGGGGATCTGGACGGCGGCCTCGGCCTCCAGCCCTGCCAACGACAGGGACAGCTCGCCGTCGTCGAGGTCCTCCCAGCCGGCGTTGATCTCGTCGAGGAACCCCAGCGCCGGGGCACTGTCCTTGGCGTCCTCTGCGTCTGGGGCGGCGGACTGGGCCTCCGCGACTGCCTCGGGCTCGGGTGCCTTGTCCGCGTCCTCGTCGGCCTCGGACCCGGCGGCGACGGCCTGGTCTACGCTGTCTGAGTCCTCACCCGCCTCTGAGTCACCGTCCTGCGTGGCGGCGGCGTCGCCGCTCTCGACTGTGGGCGCGTCCGCACCGCCAGCGGTGGCCACGCCCTCCTCCTCAGACCCAGTGGGCGCCTCCTGAATCTTTCGCTGCTGCTCCTGCGTGACCGTGTCGGCCTTGCGAGCCTGCAGCTCCTTGCGCGCCTCCGCGTACGACTTCTTGACCCGCTCGCGCTTCTTCTTCTTGACCGAAGAGAGGCTGTCATCCGCGGTGATCTCGGATTGCTCCTCGACCACATCGCGATCCGCGAGCAGGTCCCGCGTGGGCCGCGCCACGTCGTCGGGGCCTGTGCGCCGCGGTGCGTCCGCGGCCGTACTGGCCGGACGGAACGAGCGGATTGCGACAAGGAGCAAGGCGATGAAGAGAACAACCGCGATGCCGATCACGACAAACGTCATGCTCGAGCCCTCCACCTCCGCCGGAGCGTCGGTCGGGACGGTCGTTCCTGTCCCCGTCGCCTGAGCGACGGGCGCGATGTCGATTGAAAACAGATTGAGATCGGGCATCTTTCCACTCCCCCGCACGACAGCCGGTGTCGAGGCCAGGGTTATACTTCCCGAGCCCGGGGATGGAAAGGGCGCCGCGGGGGGCGGATCAGTAGATGATCAGGTCGTCCGCCTTCTTCTTCTTGGCCTTGGAACCGCCAAGGTCCAGGCCCTTCTTCTTGGCTGCGGCTTTCCCAGCGCGCTTCTTTTTCTTCTTCTTAACGTCTTCGCTGGGCAGGTCCGCGTCGGCCACGGCGGCGCTCGGATCGTCGCC
>CALBXO010000829.1 GCA_937890335.1 uncultured Pseudomonadota bacterium
GATTCCAGCGCCTGGCCAAAACGCTCGACAACAACGTCGGTGGAGTCCCCGTGCAGCCAGGCCGTGGAGAGGCCGACGAGCACGACCGCCATCACGACCGGCGCAGCAAAAATGCGGGCCGCAAACGACCTCCAGACCGGTACCCGCTCCAGTTCGTCCACGCGAGCTCCGCTCAGTCGGTCTCGGGGAGGTGCAGCGTCGCGTCCAGGGTGCCGGCGGTGCTCTGCCGGTAGAAGAGGTACAGGTCCGGGTGGTGGGCTTGGAACGCAGCCTCATCCATGCCCCGTCGCAAGACGCCGTCGGCGCGGTTCACGTCGTAGACGATCCCCGCGGGGGTTGCGCGCACGGAGATGGTGGCGTCGTGCCGCTTGATGTGCACGATGACCGCGTCGTCCGAGGTCACAGCCGGTGTCGTGGAGCAGCCGCCGAGCAGGCTGGCGACCAGGAGGCAGGTGCCCAGGAGTCGGATCATGTCGTTCACCTCAGTGGATTCCCTTGGCTCCGAGCCAGCGCTCGGCGTCCAGCGCGCCTTTGCAGCCCATGCCCGCAGCCGTGATGGCCTGACGGTACACCTTGTCGGCGCAGTCCCCAACTGCAAAGACACCGTCGACGTTGGTGGCGCTGCCGTAGAGGTCCTGGAGGACGATGTACTTCTCGTCGTCCAGTGTGATCTGTCCGCCGAGAAACGCCGTGTTTGGGATGTGCCCGATGGCCATGAAGATGCCGCCGCAGTCGACGTTGGACTTCTCTCCCGTGTCGGAGTCGGTCAGCTCGACGCCCGTGATGAACTGCTCACCGTGGACCTCAGTGACCTGCTTCTTCCACAGGATCTCAATCTTTGGGTTGTTGATCGCGCGCTCTGCCATGATCTTGGAGGCGCGCAGCTCGTCGCGACGGACGACCATGGAGACCTTGCTTGCGAATTTCGTGAGGTAGGTGGCCTCTTCCACCGCTGAATCCCCGCCACCGACCACGACCAGATGCGCGTCGCGGAATGCGGGCAGCGCGCCGTCGCACACGGCGCACGCCGAGACGCCGCCGCCGGTCTGGGCCAGTCGCCGCTCGTTGTCCAGGCCGAGCCACCGCGCGCGTGCGCCGGTGGCGATGATGACCGAGTGGGCCTTGAACTCTCCACTCCAAGCGGTCTTGAGCACAAACGGGCGCTGCGAGAAATCCACCTCGGCCACGTCGTCGCCGATGATGCGGGTGTCAAAGCGCTGGGCCTGCTTCTTGAACATGGCCATCATCTCCTGGCCATCCACGCCGTCCGGGAAGCCCGGGTAGTTCTCGACCTCAGTCGTGAACATCAGCTGTCCGCCGGGGATCATGTCCTGGCTGGGCGCGCCCTCGATCACGAGCGGGTCGAGGCTGGCACGGGCGGCGTAGATGGCGGCGGTCCAGCCCGCAGGGCCCGACCCGATGATGATGACTTTCTCTACCTTCTCTTCGGTCACGATTGCTCCTGGTTTTGCGCCGAAGTTTGATGACACAGAACGCCCCTGTGAGGCAACGCCCCGCCGCTGCGTGGCGTGCTGGGCGCGTGGTTCCGAACCCGCCACCGACGATGTCGCCAGGATCTGCCTTGCCTGCGGACGCGCGACGTTTGCCGGGTGCGGCGCGCGGGTCAGTTTGCGGGGTAGAGGCTGTTGAGGACCGCCAGCGCGACCAGATGCGTC
>CALBXO010000830.1 GCA_937890335.1 uncultured Pseudomonadota bacterium
GCTCTGCGCACTCGCCATCGCGCGCGCAGGCCTGCGCCGGGTCTGGCACGTCCGGCGCGGCGTCGGTGTCGGGCACATCGCTGGTGTCCGCCTCTGGGTCCTGGCCGGTGTCCGTGTTGCCCCCCGTGTCTCGGTCGGTGATGCCGCCTCCGGCACCTCCACCGGCGGCGTCGGGTCCAAAACAGCCCGCGAGGGCGAGACACAGGAAGAGTAGAAAGTGGCGCACTGGCATCTCCTCGGGTTCCGGCGTAGATCTCAGGCCGGATTCCAACCTGCTCATACTAGCACCTCGGACCGGCTTGGAAATTGTCTTGCAACTCGTGGCGCTCGCGGCGGTGGGCTTCTTCGCCGGAACCATCAACACCCTGGCCGGTGGGGGCTCGCTGCTGACGCTGCCGGCCCTCCTGTTTTTCGGCCTCCCGGCGGGCGTCGCCAATGGGACCAACCGCGTCGGTGTGATCGTGCAATCGGCGGTGGCCGCGTTGCGTTTTCGGCGTGGCGACGCGCTGCCCGTCGGGCTGATCTTGCGCCTCGCGCCGCCAATGGTCGTGGGCGCCATCGCCGGCGCGTGGGTCAGCGTAGATGTCGATGAGGCGCTGTTCCGCCGCATCATCGGCGTGGCCATGCTGGTGATGGTTGGCGTGGTTCTGCTGGAGCCCAAGGCGCTGCTCTCCAGGATTCAGGCGCGGCTGCCCGCGAGAGGTGCCTGGCTCGTCCAGATTGCGGTCTTTGCAGCGCTCGGTTTCTACGCCGGGTTTCTGCAGGCGGGCGTCGGGGTGTTCGCGCTGTCTGCCATCGTGTTGCTGTGCGGCACCGATCTGGTGCGCGGCAATGCCGTGAAGGTGGGCCTGGTGGGTATCGTGACGGTACCGGCACTCGCCGTGTTCATCTGGCAGGACCTCGTGGCCTGGGGGCCTGGGTTGAGCGTCGCTGCGGGGCAGGTCTTCGGTGGCTGGTTTGGAGCGCGCCTGACGCTGACGCGGGGCGCGGGGTTTGTGCGGTTCGTGCTGGCGGCGGTGGTGGTCGTGTCTGCCAGCAAACTGCTCGGTGTCTGGTAGCGTCAGTTGAGGCGGTCCACCGCGCGGGCCGCCTGGAAGCGGACGAGCTCGTCGTCGTCATCGACGAGGTCCATCAGGACCCCGAGGGACTCGGGGCGTCCGATCTTGCCGAGCGCCTGGCAGACGTATTGACGGACCGTGCTGCGCTCGTGGTCGCGCAGCTCGTGCAGGACGGCCAGCGCTTTGGCGTCGCCAATCTCGCCCAGGGCCCAGACCGCGCGCAGCATGATCTCGTCCTTGTCGCGGATCATCTTGATGAGGAACGGGACGGCGCGGCGCTCCTTGCGCTCGCCCAGGGCACTGACCGCGTACTCGCGCACGTCGCGCCACTCGTCCCCCAGGGCCGTCATCAGGAGACCTGTGGACTTCTCACCCGGCAGCCGACCCGCGGTCTGGGTGGCGTCGGCGCGGACACGGGCGCGGCGGTCCTTCATCAGCGCGCCCACGAGGTCGATGTTCTTCGGGTCTCCCGTCGCGCCCAGCACGGAGAGCATGCGGCTGATGTTGGTGGGGCTCTGATCGTCGGTGCCTGACGCCAGGCGGGTGCGGATGAACGGGACTGCGTCGGCTGGGCGCGCCTCCAAGGCCCGGCGGGCGTGGAAGGAGCGGCGTGTGTCGCGGGACTCAAGGAGGTCAAAGAGGGCCGAGGTGCCGTGTTGTCCGCAGGCCGCCAGCAAGTGGGCGATGGCCTGCCCATCCGCGCGGTCGTCTGTGGCGAGTTTCTCGGTGAGGAGCTCGGTGAGTCTGGGCGCGTGGCGCTTGCCCTGGCGCACGACGGCGCGGGTTGCCTCGCGGCGCACGTCAGCGTGGGGGTTCTCAGCGCGGGGAACGAGCCCGACCAGCTGAGGCAGCGCGGTCTCACCCTGTGACTCCAGGGCCAGGACCGCAGCACGGCGTACGGCCGGGTGCTCGTCGCGGGTCGCTTTGACGGCCAGCGCGCGCGTCTCCGCTTGCGGGTAGGAGCCCAGCGATTTGACGGCGGCTGCCCGTACCTTGACCTCGGGATCAGCGACGCCAGTTTCGAGCAACTTCACCCACATGGGTCGAACGTTCTGCTCCATGGAGCGGTAAACCTGGGCGCGAACGGTGGGCTCGGCGTCGCCCACGAGCTCCTTGGCGGCGTCCCAGGCGCGTCCATCCGTGAAGTGGCCCACGGCCTCAGCAGCCCTGAGACGCACGCGGGTGCTGTCGTGTCGCGCAAGCTTCTTGAGGGCCATCCCACCGGGGTAGCCCAGGCGTCCAAAGCCCGGAACCGCCGCCGCGGCGATGCTGTCGTCGTCCCCTTCCACGGCCTGGACAAGTGCCGGCAGCGCGTCGGGGTGACCACAGGAGGCCAGGGTGTTCATGATGTCCGCGGGCATCGCGGCCCGCCAGTCGTCGGATTTGTAGAGGCTCAGCGCCACGCGGACGCCTGAGGTGGCGCGCTGCTGCGCCAGGTAGGCCAATGCGGTGCGCAGAAACTCCTGTTCGGCGGCGACAGCGTGTGAGCCCTCAATGGTGGAAACCCGGCGGGCGGCGGCAGTGACTGGGGCCACACCTGTGGCCTGTCCGGTGCGTGTGAAGATCCGGGTGACAGCGGTGCGGACCGCGGGATCATCGCCCTGGAGACCCACGCTGAGCCAGGGCCCGGCGGGCGGGCCAATGGCCACGAGACGACTCTCGGCAGCTTCGCGGCGTGCCGGGTCGGTCAGCGCCTCAAAATTGTCCACGATCTCCTGCCGCAGCTCGGGCTTGAGGGCGAACACGTCCTCGGGCTCGTAGACCTTGAGCTCGGAGATGGCGATGGGCCCTGCGCCGTACGTGTCCACGACCTTGATCTTGAGGTGGGCGGAGACGATGGGCTCCTCGAAGAAGCGCAGGGTCTGGAGCGCGCGGCTGTCCTGGAGCTTGACGGTCTGTACGCCGTTGTCGTGGATGATCTGGATGGTGCGCGGCCGTGCGGACGCTTTCCACTTCTTCCCATCGGCTGCGAAGCCGGTCAGGATCTGCACCTGCGTGACGTAGCGGGCGACGGGGAAGTCCACGGAGATCCATGCGTCGTCGACCTCGTCGCAGGCCCATGCGCTCCAGAGCTTTCCGTCCCAGAGGGAGTCTGTGCTGAAGACCTTTCGCCCCGCCTGGACCTTGTCGGATGTGTTCCCCACCACCAACGAGCTGAACTCGTCCTGGTTGATCTGGCGTAGCGCCACATCCTCGGCCATCGCCGTGCTTGTCAGGGCCAAGGCCGTGAGAATCGTTGTTGCCGCCGCCAATGTCCGTTTCATTCTTGCCTCGCAGTCCAGTGCTGCGTGCGTATCGGAACGTCAGGGGTTTGGCTGTAGGTGCAGGACGGCAAAAATGCCGGGTATCGGCCGGGCGGCAGAACGGCGTGTCAGCCTGCGGCCGGAGCGTCGCCGGATGTCGCTGCGGCGGTGCGGATTCGGTGGCATGGGACGAGCTCGGCAAAGCCCTTGACCACCAATGGCTCGGGCGCTGTCAGGCCCGCGCGCGACTCCGGAGGCAGACCGTCGGCGAAGGCGTCGGAGAACATGATCTCCCCTCCGAGCGCCTGGGCTGACAGCCGCGCGGCGAGGTTGACGGCGATGCCAATCACGGTGTGCTCCATGCGGTCCTCGCTGCCCATATTGCCCATGACCACATCACCCACACTGATGCCGACGCCAATCCGCACGGGGTGAGAGAAGAGCTTGCGCTCGTTCATCTCATGCAGCGCCCGCTGGATGGCCAGCGCGCAGTTGAGCGCACGGATCTCCTTGTCGTCGCCTTCAAAGACCGCCAGCACGGCGTCGCCCATGTACTTGTCGATGCTGCCGCCGTACTCGGCGACCTGCGCGGCCTGGGCGGACATGCAGATGTTGAGCATGGTGATCACCTGCTCTGGCTTCATCTCGGCTGTCATGGGCGTGAATTCCCGGATGTCCGTCTCGAGCACAACTACGCGGACACGGCGAGACTTGAACAAGTCGATGGGTCCGCTGGCGGCGGCGATCATCTTGGCGGTGTGGCTCGGGAGGAATTTGAGCATCTCAAAGCGCTCTCGCAGCTTTCCCAGGGCGCTGTTGAACGCCGCTGCGACGGCGGACAGCTCGTCGTTCCCGAGCACGGGAAGGTCGTGATCGTAGCGCTCCCGTGCGATGGCGGAAGTGCCGGCCAGCAGGACGCGCACGCGCCGCCGGACCCAGAGGTGAACGCCAAAGGCGCTGACCACGATCATGCAGATGAGTACAAAGCCCCCCATGGCGAACAGCTCCGTTCGCTGCGCCACCTCCTCCAGAACCTGGTCCACGCCGTAGTCCACCTGGAGTACGCCGACCACGTGGCCCGCGTTGTTGGTGATGGGGGCGATGCCGCTGATATAGGTGCCGTTGGGCGATGTGTAGAGGCCGGTACGGACGGCGTCCCCCTCGTGCATCACCCACTCGTATTGGAGCGCGATGGCCGGTGGAGGGCGGTGCTTGTCGCCGATGAACGTTCGCTCCTGGAGCATGGCGACGAAGGCGAGCTCGTCGCCATTGACGCGGCGCAGGATGTAGACCTGATCCTCCTCGAGGTGGTTCTCCTTCCGGATTCGTTCCAGCGTGTCGCGCATTCGCAGGAAGGCGGCGGACTCTTTGTCGCTGGGGCCGTGGATGGCCT
>CALBXO010000831.1 GCA_937890335.1 uncultured Pseudomonadota bacterium
CGAGGACCGTGGGGCGCTGTGCCACAACTGGCTGGCCGTCAACGACCGCGGACTCGGCTTTGAGTACATCGACAATGGCAACGGTCTGCCCCTGCTGCGCGGCAACTTCCCGGGTCCGGGTATCGTCTATCCGTTCCTGAGCCGGGCGATGGAAGGCGTCGGCAACCCGGAGTTCAACAGCCGCGTCTTCAGCGAGTACACCTCCAGCGTCCTGGACCCGGATCGCGACGGTCACAGCTACTTCATGGACCCCGAGCGACCGGATCTCTTTGACGGCAAGGACAACTGTCCCACGGAGTACAACCCGGGGCAGCGCGACAAGGACGGCGACGGGGTCGGTGACGTCTGTGACGACGACATCGACGGGGACGGGATTCCCAACGAGATGGACCCCTGCAACTGGCCCAATCGCCTGGAGAATCCCTACGATCCCAACAGCAATATCATCCCCTCGAACTGCCAGGACGACATCGACGGGGACGGGATTCCTGACGATCTGGATCTGTGCCCGGAGACGTTTGACCCGGTCCAGCGAGACACCGACCACGACAACCTCGGCGACCTGTGCGACCAGGACCGTGACAACGACGGCATTGTCGACTGGGAGGACAACTGTCCGATCGACCAGAACCAAGGCCAGGAGGACACCGATGGCAACGGCGTCGGTGACATCTGCGATCCGTCTTGCTTGCTGCGGCCGCGTGGCGACGCCGACGGGGACGGGCATTGGTGCAGCCAGGAGTGCAACGACGGGGACCCGACGATCCACCCCGGCGCCGACGAGATCTGTGGTGATGGCATCGACCAGAACTGCAACGGAGAGATCGACGAGGGTTGCGACTGAGGCAGCTGGGCTGCTACCGATGTCACATGGCAGGACAGAACTCCAAGCGTAAGAAGGGCCAGAAGGCCAGCGCCGGCGGCGGCAAGAAGAGCACCAACCGCGCTCCGCGGCCCCCTCGTGAGGACGAGGAAGAAGAGTACCAGGGCACGATGATGGGCCTGCGCTCTGGCTTCAAGAAGGTGGCTGCCGGGGAATCCGGCAAGAAGAAGAGCAGCCCGATCTGGAACTGGCTGAGCTGGGCGGCGCTGGCCGCCGCCGCGCTCTTCGTGCTCAATCGCTTCGCCTGTTAGCCCGGTCGCGGCCGCAATGCAGGGCAGGGGTTCGGGGCGGCGGCACCCGCGCTCGCCCCCGCGAGATCGCGCACCAACCCAGTCCTATTCCTCGTCGTCCCGCGGGACTTCGCACGCCACCTTGGTGTCCGGGTCGAGCAGCAACGCAAGCTCCATCAGGTCCATCGAGAGATTCTCGATCACGACCTCGCCGTTCTTCTTGATGACGATGCGGCTGTGGAACAGGTCTTCGATGTCCGGTGTAGCCGCAGGCTCAGTGTCGGGGTTGGCGCCCTTGGCGTCGTCAGACATCGCCGTCCTCAATGATCTCGAACTGTTGCGCGATGCCGTTCCGGACCTCTTGCGCCACCTTCTTGCTGGTCTTGCGCATGGTCTCGGCGAGTCGTTGCAGGCCGTCACCAGCGGCGCTGCTTACTTTCAGTGCGCGCTGTGACATCTCGCGCGCGACGGTCGTCGTGCGGATGACGAGCTCCCCGTCCCGACAGTCGATGGCCCCCACGAGTACCGTGTCCTCACCTACCACCACCGTCGCGGCGTCTTTGAGGTACTTGCGGAAGTGGCGGCGCACGGGGCGCAGCTTGTGAAGGTCGATTCGCACCAGGTCCGGCTCTTCTTGCACGAAGGCGTCGCCCGACTTGTCGAGCAGCCCGACGAGACTGTCCGCCTCGAGCAGCCGTCCGAACAGCGCCTGGACGACCAGCAGCAGCAGCCGCTCGATGACGCCGTCGGCGAAGGTTTGCACCTCGCGCAGGAGACGGATTCGCACGGTCTGCTCGCGCATCGTGATGCGGACATCTTCAAAGCGGGCCTGCACGCGAAAGACCGGGCCGTGGATGAACTTGACTGCGCCCTGCACGTCGAGCTCGAAGTACCCGTCGTACATCGTCATGCGGAGCGTCTCCCAGTGCATGGGGAGCTCCTCGTCCAGACCCGCTTTGTCCAGCACGCGGTTCATGACGGACTCGGTGACAACGATGTCCCCCTGGGCCATGCGGCGCAGCAGCGGCAGCGTACTCATCGCCTGTTGGGCGCGCCGCGCGGCGGTGCCGAGCAGGCGGTCGGAGAAGGTTCGTGTCTCTGGCGTCATGGCGACCGCTGGGGTTACACTTGCTCGCCGCCGGAGCTCGGCGGCACAATCATGTGTAGAACGTGGACGCGGGCGCGTCGATTTCAAGGCCGGACAATCTGGCGGCCGTCGCGCCTACACTTTCCTTCTGGAGCCCGAGCATGAGTACATCCGCGCTGCTTACCCTTTCAGAGGATGATCTCGACGAGCGGGCCGCGCAGCTCGAAGCGCAGATCGTGACGAGCGGGGCGGCCATCCTCGACGTTGTCGTCAAGGACCTGGACAAGTTCATCCCGCGCGAGACCAAGCGCCGCTTCCTTGACCATGTGGAGTTTGCGTCCGCCATGGACGAGGCCACGCTTCGCGCGCTCAAAGCCGATCTGCGTACCCTCACCGGGACGCTGACCGGGACCCTGCGCGCCGAGCTGACCGCGAACGACATCTGGCTCGCCGCGGAGCTGCCCGAAGATCGCAAGTCGATGCGGGGCAACCCACCGGTGTGGATGAGCCTGCAGAAGATCGCCTGCCAATTGGCGGGCGTGTTCGTGAAGTACGGGTTTCCGCCCGATGCACCCGGTCAGACGCCGGAGTACAATCTCGAGTACGACACGCCGCGCTACTTCATCGAGCACCTCTACTGCCCGGGCCTCATCGAGGCCTACTGGAAGCAGAACGAGGAGCTGGCCATGGTCCGCGCGACGGCGGCGAGCCGTGCCCGTGCGCTGAGCCAGGAAGATCTCGAGGCGCGGTGGAACGCGATTGATTGAGTTCGTACCCCACCCACGCCTGATCGTCGACGTCGTCGTGGCTCGCCACGGTGAGACCGCCTGGAACGCGGAGTCGCGCATCATGGGGGCGCGGCCGATCCCTCTCAGCGAGCGCGGACGCGCCGAGGCCGACGACATCGCAGCGATGCTGCCTGGTTTTGCGCCGTCGGTATGCGTGACCAGCCCCGTCCTGCGCGCGGTGGAGACCGCGGACCGCGCGCTGCGCCGGCTGGGCGTCGACCCACCGCGACGGGCCCACGAAGGGTTGACCGAGTTCCGGATGGGGCACTGGGAGGGCCAGACCCTGGCCGAGCTTCGCCCGCTGGACGCGTGGCGCGCCTACCTGGAGCGTCCAGAGCAGGTGCGGTTTCCGGCCGGTGAGACCCTCGAGGAGATTCAGACTCGGGCCGTGAGGGCGGTCAATGAGATGGTCGCTTCGGCGACCGGCTCGGTGTTCGTGGTGACGCACGCTGGCGTTGTGCGCCTCCTGTGTCTGGCGGCGCTGGCAGCGCCGCTGAGCTCGTACCACCGAACGGGGGTGACCACGGCGTCCGCGACCCACCTGCGGCTGGTGCCCGGTCGCCCGCCGCAGCTTCGCGCCATGGGCGCGGCCCGCCGCGGCCTGGAGATCGTGTGATCTACTTCGACCACAACGCGACCACACCCATCGGCCCGGCGGCCCGCGCGCGCCTGCTGGAGTTGCCGGAGTTGGCGTTCGGCAACCCGAGCTCACTCCACCCGGCGGGCGTGGCCGCACGCGAGGTCGTGGACCGCGGCAGGGCGGAGCTGGCCGCGGTTCTCGGGGCGCGCTCGGCCGAGATCGTGTTCACCGGCGGCGGAACCGAGGCGGACGTCACCGCTGTCTGGACCATGGTCTGGGAGGGCCGGGCGCGCCGAGAGTGCGCCCGCATCGCGTTTCTCACCGTCGAGCACCCGGCGGTTCGCGCCGCCATCGCCCAGGCGCAGTCGCTGGGGCTGGCGCAGGGTGTGCCGGTGGCGGTGACCGCCGAAGGTCAGGTGGATCTCGACTCGCTGGACGCCGCAATGAAGGGCCCGCTCGACGGGCTCTGTCTGATGCACGCCAACAATGAGACCGGCGTGGTCATGGATCTGGACGCGGTCGCGCAGCGCGTGCGCGAGCACGGGGTCTATTGGCATTGTGACAGCGTGCAGGCGGCTGGAAAGGTTCCCGTGCGTGTATTGGAAGGCGGACTGGGCGCGGCCCGGACCGTGGCCCTGGCCGGACACAAGCTCGGCGCCCCCAAGGGAATTGGTGCGCTGTACGTTCGCCGGGGAACGAGCGTGACGCCGCTGCTTCCGGGGGGGAAACAGGAGGGCGGCAGGCGGTCTGGGACCCACGCTGTCCGCGCGATCGCCGCTTTTGGTGCGGCGGCGAAGGCCGCCTGCGGAGGGTTCGTTGACGGGGAGAGCGCCGGTGACCACGCGCGGGACCTCGGTCTCATCGGGACGTTGCGGGACGAGCTGGAAACGGCGCTGCTGGAGTTTCGCGGTTCCGTCGTTCACGGCTCCGGACAGCCGCGCCTGCCAAACACGCTGAGCATCGCGCTGCGCACGCCGGGCGGTCAGTGGGCCGACGCGGAGGCGTTGATGTTGGCGTTGGCCCGCCAGGGCATCGCCGTCAGCACGGGAGCTGCGTGCGCCCAGGGGTCGCGAACACCGAGCGCCGTCCTGACCGCCATGGGCGTCAGCGCAGTCCAGGCCGCGGCGACGCTGCGTTTGTCTCTGGGCGATGGCAACCACACCGGGGAAGTCGACGAGGTCGTGCGTGCGTTGCACACCTTGTTGAACGATGGGTGAAGCACGACAAATTGCGCTGTTCTGGACTGCCTTCGCCTTCCTCCTCGGAAGCGGATGTGCAGGTCCGGCTCCCGCTGCGCAGCCGGATGAACCCGTGGCTGGCACCGCAATGCCCGGTGCCTGGAGCGAGCGGTGGATCGTCCCATCCGCCTACGCGGAGTACCTGCGCGCGCGTCTGGCGCAGGACGCGGGCGACCACAAGCAGGCGGGTACCCACCTGGATCTCGCGCTGGCCTTCGATCCGGACTCGCCCTACCTCCACGTCGTCCGGGCCGAACTCGCGCTGGACGCCGGCGACGAGGACGGTGCGCGGGATGCGCTCGCCCAGGCTCGTCGGATTGGGCCGCGCTCGCCCCATGTCTGGCTGTTCAGCGCTCAGCTTCACGCGCGCGAGGAGCAGTGGAAGGACGCCGCGGCCAGCGCTGCCAAGGCTGTGGAGTACGGGCCAGAGCTGCCCGAGGCGTACCACGCGCTGGCAGAGTTCGAGCTCCGGCTTGGCCGGCAGGCGGAAGCGCGGGTGACGCTGGAGGGCCTGGCGCGCGTTACCCCGTACGACCCGGCGGTCTTCCTGGCCTTGGGCGATGTCTGCACGGAGCTTGAAGCGTGGGAGTGCGCAGAAGGGGCCTTTGACCAATTGGTGCTGCTGTCTCCCGGCAGCGAGGTGGGCTACCTGCACCTCGGGTCCGTCCAGGAAGACACGGCCCGGCGCAGCCACGCGCTGGCCACCTACACCCGATGCGGTCGCCGCAGCCGGGCGCCGGCCGAATGCTGGTACCGACGGGTGCGCCTTCGCGAGCAATGGTCGGCGGCCGCCGACTCTCGCGAGGAGCGCGAGAAGCACCGCGCCGCGATGCTCCGCGAGGCGCGAGAGATGGGGACTTCCGTCGCGCGGGACCCCGACACGGCGCGCAAGCTGGCCTGGCGGCTCCTTGCCCTGGAGGACGTGGAATTGCTGGAGGCGTACGCCGCGGCTTGCACCGTCAAGCGGGCCACCCTGGCCGAGCTTCAGTACCAGGTGGGGCTTCTGCGCGAGCGTCAGGGGCAATTGGATCCCGCAGTGCAGGCGTTTGGGTCCGTGCCTGAGGGGTCGCGTTTCTTTGTGGAGAGCCGGTCCAGGCTTGCTGTCATCCGGTCCGGACAGGGGCGCCTCCCCGAGGCGGTGGAGGCCGTCGAGGCGGCGATTGCAAGCCAGCCAGACACCGTGGAGCTCCACTTGCTTCTCGCGTCGCTTCACGTGCTGGGAGCGCGCCCAAAACGGGCGTTCGCGGCGCTGACACGCGGCGTGACGCAGCTGCCAGATTCATTGGAGCTGCACCAGAGGCGCGCCGCGATGGCCAGGGGCCTCGGGGACTACGAGGCGGCGATCGTATCCGCCGAGCGCGTCGTCGAACTCGACCCGGACTCC
>CALBXO010000832.1 GCA_937890335.1 uncultured Pseudomonadota bacterium
GGATTTGTGTCCATGTCCCGGCCGGAATCCACCCTGTCCTCAGCGTCCGAAACGTCCATCGGATCGGGGCCGTCCGCGCCCACGTCAGGTTCGGGCTCCGCCCCCGTATCGGGCTCCGGGTCCGGGTCAGGCTCGGGGTCCGGGCCAGGCTCGGGTTCGGGCTCGGGGTCCGGGTCAGGCTCGAAGGTGACGCCGAGTCCGCCGATCCCAAGGCGCACGGTGAGCAGCTGCTGGCCGACTGCTTCGATGGCCACCGCGCCGCCGTCCATGTCCAACGGCTCCCGATCGGTTTCCACATGCGTGACCCGGCGGGCCGCCTGAAGCTCGCCCTCCTCCACGACAACCTCGACGGTGCGCGCCTCGTCCGCCGCGTTCCAGAATCGGACGACCACGCCTCGCTCGATGCCGTCTTCCGACGGTTTCACCGCCCACCCCAAGGCGCCGTCTACGCGCAAGAGCGACCAGACATCTTCGGTCCTGCCGTTGTTGGGACCCGTGGCCGCGACCGACACCAACGGGTTCTGGTGCTCCAGAGCGAAGCGCATGGCGTCCTCTGCGTCGTATCCACCGTGGGCGCGAAGCGCGTAGCGATTCAGAAACTCCGTGTCGCCACCCTGGCCGCGGATGCCGAGGTGCTCTCCGTCGACCTGCATGCCCACGACGACCCGCAGATCGCCGCTGCGGCCATCGAGCGTGTCGATGTCGCTGTCACCCACAGCAAAGAACGACGAGTCCCAGCTGGACAGCGTGACGCCGGCCCCCTGCGCGGCGACATCGGCAAAATGTCCCAGGGTGAGGTAGTCCGTCCGCGCCAGGTCGTCGGCGTAGTCCCCGCCCTGCGCTTTGCGACCCACCTCCAGGACCGCGCCGACCTCCTCGTGGTGCACCGTGGGCGCCGTTCCAGCGAATCCAAACCCGTACTCCACCGCGCCCGAGAAATTCTCCGTGATGCGCATGGACATCTCCACGCGGTCGATGTCCCGGTGGAGCGTTACTCTGGCGGTGTGGGCCGGCGCCGTGCCGACATCGACGCGCAGGGTCGCGCGCACCGGGCCGTTCTCCACGACAAGGACCTCGCCGCTGTGCGGTGCGCCCTTGAGCCCCAACGCCGCGCCGCGACGCACGAGCTCCCGGCCCGACCCATTGTGCACCAGACTGCGAACGGCCCCATCACCATCCATCTCCAGGTCGTACAGCCGTGACTCGAGACGCCCAGGCTCAGCGACGGCCACGGGCTCGAACTCCCGCTGGCCTGCGCCCGGTCGGACCTCAATTCGCCGGTAGCCGACGCTGGGCACATCAGCCACAATCACGACCACGCCCCCCTCGACCACCTGTGCCGGCAGCTCCTCGGCCGTGGCAAGATCCACCACGTGGAACGGCCCCTCCGGTTGCGCGTCCACAAGCACGACGTCCGTCCGCGGCCAGGTCAACGGGTTGAAGACCACATACACCCCCTGCCCGCCCGCCACGAGGCGGCCCAATTCCCGGCGCGCGTCGTCGTAGAGGTCGTCCACGTAGCTGGCCACGGCCGCGTGCGTGCGCCGCTGAAACCCCTCCCGCAGGTGCCCGATCCCGCTGTCCGCCGTCCAGTCGTGCTCGTAGTAGAGCCCCATGAACAAGAACGCCCGTTCGCGTGGCTCGGACCGGTCGCCCAACACCTCGGGACGATGCAAGGACACGACGGTCGCCATGGCTTCGGCCGTCCGCAGACGCTCGACCTTGCGCCGCATGTCGGCGGTGACGTTCGCCAACGACGCGGTGTAGAGGTCCCACTCGTTGCCGTGCGCCGCCGAGTAGTCCTCCAGCTCGTCGCCGTGCGTCGCCACAAAGTCTTCGAAGAAATCCACCTCGTTGGAGACAATCACCCTCCTGTCGTCATCCGACATGGACTGCGCCGCCTCCACGAAGGCATCTGTGGTGGTGCTGATGTCGTCCCAGCCATGGCCAAAGGCGCCAAAGACCTCGTCCGACGGCCACGCGTCCCGGAACGTTGGGTCGGTAGACATGTACGACACCGCGGCGCCCGGGTCGCGGGCCTCTGCGTAGCCACCGAGGCTCTCATTGCTGCCGAAGAGGCTGTTCCACTTCATGACGACACCGCGGCCGTCCTTGCCCAGCATCCGGTAGATTTCGCGGGCGCGCGGCGCTTGCTGCACCTCCGAGCTGCACCCGCACACGCCCTTCCACGAGTACTTTGCCCCGGCGCCCTCCCACAGCGACGCGACGCCCAGCGGCAGCGCCTGGTTCTCCATCATGACCACCAGCTCGAGGTCGAGGTCGTAGCGACGCTCGAGCGAGCCCGCGTAGTACATGTCCCGCAGTACCGCCTCCGTGGGCATCGCCCCCGGCAGCAGCACCAGCGATTGAAACGGGACGCTGATGTTGCCTGCACGCACGTGCCCAACCAGGCGGTCCATGTCGCGCTGTGGGCGGTTGCGTGAGTACTCGTAGAGCCACAGCGAGCCGTCGACGTTGAACCGGCCGCGGTGATCGTGCGGAAGGTCCGCCGTCCGCTCGGCCTGGTCCATATAGAAGTCGAGCATGGACTGGAACGCGGCCCGGTAGTCCTCATCGGTGCCGGACCAGAAGTAGTCGGTGTGATCGTCGTTGGCGACGTAGTACCGCGCCTGCGCCATCCCCGTGGACGGCCACAGCGCGATGACGGCCACAAGAACGAGCGCGGCTCGCCAGGGGAGGCGTGTCGGCGCAACAAGGGGTTCAGTCATCCAGTTCTCGTACGCCCAGCGTCAACGTCACATCCCCGCAGGCAAAACTCGAGCCGCGGCGGTCGTAGGTATACTGGTCGGCCACCACGAAGTACTCGCCTGCGTCCAGCCGGAGCTCGAGCCGGCTGTGGCGCACCTGCCGGCCGCCGTCGCACCCCTGCTCGATGTCCGACTGTTCGCACTCCAGGTCGTCGTGGCACGCGATCTGAGAGTCCACTGCGCCGCAGGTCGATTGCACGTAGAGGACCGTGTCGATGGCCACCTGCTCGTCCGCGTCGCGCAGGTCCAGGTTGACGAGACTCGGCGCGTCCAGCACGAGGCGGAATGTGGCATCGCGCCCAGCAAAGCGGCGACCATCCGCGCCGCAGTCACCAGACTGCACGTTGAACTGCCTGTCTTCCGTCGCGCAGAGGTCTACCTGGGTGGCACCCGGTTCGAGGACGGCGATGGCGTCCTCATCTTCACATTGGCCGGCCGGCGCCTCTCGGCACTCGGCCGCCTGCGGGTCGCAACCATTGTCGCAGGGCGAGACAAATGCGAACTCACTGCCGCGCTCGTTGCAGACGCCAACGGTTCGGGCGTCCAGGCAACGCGATGACCCCGGATCGCACACCCATTCACGACAGCGAGCGCTACCTCGACCCACCTCACAGAAGGCCCCGTCGTTCTGGCAAAACGTCTCCTGGAGCCGGCCACCTGTGGTGCATACCACTTGAATGTCGCCGTCGCACCGGGACTCCCCCGGCTCGCACAGCGGCGGCGGATCGCCGTTGTTCGCGGGACCATTGTTCGCAGGACCGTTGTTCGCGGGGCCGTTGTTGCCGGGCTGGGGCCCCGGCCGGTCCGGATCAAAATCGAACAGCTCAGCGTCTTCGTCAGCGCCCTGCTCTCCGGCTGGCTCCGCGGTCTCGGCCACAACCGCCGAGCGACCGCACGCCGTGAGACACAATGCCATCCACACCGCAGCGACAAACGTCGCCCCTCTGACTCCAGACATCCTGCGCCTCCGCTGACCGTGCAGCCCACTTCGCGGGGGCCGGCCGCGCGTCGCCGCGTTCTCGCCCAGGTCGCCCCCTGAACCGCCGACGCATCGACCGTCGCGGCTTTGCCGATCATAGCAGCGCCAATCGTCAGAAGTCACCGGGTGGCGCCGGAACGGCGCCCAGTGGGCATCGGCGACCTGCCCCCGGATTCACTGGGGTGCCACGGGAGCGCTATTCAGCGCAATGGTCCGGAACGGGCACACGCACGTCGAGCTCGTGGAACTCCCGGATGCGCGCGCAGCAGCTGTTGGGCGTCGCCACATCCGGATCGTACGCCAGGTTGTACAACCCGACGATGACGCAGCGCTGGGCGATGAGCAGGCTCATGAAATCGTCCGCGCGGAAGTTCACCCTGTGGGTGTTCGCGATGGTCAGCTGCGTGCGCGCCTGCGCGATGACCGGGTTCTGGTGCCCGATGACCGTGCCCGCGTTGTAGAGCCCGCCCTCGGCCAGGATGTAGACGATCTGCGTCAGCCCCCACTGGTACTGACGGACCCACGCCGTGCTCTCCTCCGCTGCCTTGACCGACTCCGCAGCGTCCGCGAGCGTGAGAAGCGCCTCTGCGTGGGCCAGGTCCGTCTCGGTGCCGCGGCCCCACTGCGCGATCCGCTGCAGGTATCCGCGCACATTGGTCAGGTCGGTCCGCGCCTGGCTGACCTCTGTGCGACCCGGCAGCTCCGGGTCGTGGGCGATGTACGCGTCCATCCGGTCGAGGATCTCGACCATGACGGTGAAGCACTGCTGCAGGTTCTCGGCGCGCAGCCCATCCCTGCCGTTCTCCATCCAGAAGAAACCGTTGGCCAACTGCAGGAATGCGGCCTGGGCCGAGCCGCGCTCCTCCAGATCCATGGCCTCTTTGGCCGTCGCAACATGTGTGTCGGTGCGGGCGAACGAGCTGTGCTCGCCCACGCGTGCCCGCGTCAACTCCAGCAGGTTCTCGAACCAGCCGATCGCGAGGCGTCCCACCAGCAGGCTCTCGTCCGTGAAGTCGATGTCCGAGTCGTAGACCCGCGCGCGGTTCAGGTAGCCGGACGCGTCCTCGAGCGCCAGGAACATGGAGCCTGTCTGCCGCTCGTCCAGCGCGAGCAGCGCCAGGCCCAGGCGGGCGTTGGTGCGAGTCAGCTCGGTCCGCGCGTTGCCGTTGTCGCTGCTGGTGTTCTGCACCGCGGTCCGCCACGCGGTGAGTGCCGCGCGGAGATCGATGGCGCTGAATCGGAACTTCTGTGTCTCGGTGTTC
>CALBXO010000833.1 GCA_937890335.1 uncultured Pseudomonadota bacterium
AGCCCAGCGACATCGCCATGCTAGCGGCTTTCCAGCTGGCGGCTGAAGCTGGCGGAGGTGCCCACCATCGAGCTGCTCGAAGTTCACCTGGTGAACGCCGTGGCCCCGTTTCTGCTCAACGCGCGGCTCAAGCCGTTGATGGTGCGGGTGCCCACCGCGGACAAGCACGTGGTCAATGTCTCGGCCATGGAGGGGCAGTTCTACCGCATCTTCAAGACCGATCGGCACCCGCACACCAACATGGCCAAGGCGTCCTTGAACATGATGACGCGCACGTCGGCCATCGACTACATCGACGACGGCATCCACATGAACAGCGTGGACACCGGCTGGGTGACCGACGAAGATCCGGTCGCGCACGCGCAGAAGAAAAAGGAAATCCACCGTTTCCACCCGCCGCTCGACATCGTCGATGGCGCCGCCCGGATCGTGGACCCCATCTTCAGTGGCCTCAACACTGGCCAGCATGTCTGGGGCCAGTTCCTCAAGGACTACGTCCCCACGGACTGGTAGCTCACCGGCAATCATGGGTTGCGTCGCGCGCTCGGACGGCTACCCTTGGCCACGCCGCTTCCGCACTGCCGCGGGGAGCACAATCTGGCCAGGATCATGACCCGACGCTTGTTTCCCCTGCTCCTCCTCTGCGCCTGTCTCTACGGGTGTGACGACGACACCGGCTCGGACTCGGCCACTGCCAACAACGGCAACAACGCCGGGAACAACGGGTTCAACAACGGCAACAACGGCGTCAACAACGGAAACAACGGCAACAACGGCGTCAACAACGGCAACAACGGCGCCAACAACGGCAACAACGGCGCCAACAACGGCAACAACGGCAACAACGGCGCCAACAACGGCAACAACGGCGCCGATCCGGTGTGTGGCAACCAGATGGTCGAGCCGGGTGAGGAGTGCGACCTGGGACTGGCCAACGGCGAGGGGAGCTGCTGCACGGCGGATTGCGACCTGCGCGCCGCCGGCGCGATCTGCCGCCCCGGTTCTGGCGACGCGTGTGATCCCGACGAGGCCTGCGACGGGGCCGCGTCCGAGTGTCCTGGCGACGCGCGCGCCGCACAGGGCGAGGTCTGTCGCGCTGGGACCGGTGACGCCTGCGACGCGGACGAGGTCTGCAGCGGTGTCCCGGGCGAGGCATGTCCCGCGGACGTCGTCGCTGACGCTGGCGAACTGTGCCGCCCGGGGTCGGGCGACGCCTGCAACCCGGATGAGTTTTGCCCAGGGGAGGGGGCCGCGTGCCCGGAAGATGTCGTCGCCGATGTGGGCGTCGTCTGTCGCGAGGGTGGCGGAGATTTCTGCGACCCGCCCGAGACCTGCGCGGGCGACGGCTCGGCTTGCCCGGGCGATGTGGTCATGGACCGCAATACCGTGTGCCGCGAGAGCGTCGGCGACAAATGCGACCCCCACCAGGTCTGCAGCGGCATCTCGGGCGAGCGCTGCCCGGAGGTCTTTGTGGAACGCGAGGGCATCGTGTGCCGGCCGGGCTCCGGCGACGCCTGCGACCCTGATGAGTTCTGCACCGGGGAGGCCGGGGTGGGCTGCCCGGCCGAGGTCCTGCTGGAAGCCGGGTCGGTCTGCCGCGCTTCCGTGGGCGACTGCGACTTTGAGGAGACCTGCTCAGGGCAGCCCCAGCAGGCGTGTCCGGACGACGCGTTCGTGACGCCGGGAACCCCCTGCGGTCAGGGCGTCAACGAGCCCATGTGCGACCCCGACGTCTGCGAGGGACCGGAGTGCGTGGACGTAGACGCTGCCGAGGATGGGGCGCCCTGCGACGACGAGGGTGACACCTGCTGCAGCGGAATGTGCGTGGCCGGCGAGCCGGAGCAGGGCATGTGCGAGTTTGGGGGCTGTGAGCTTCCGGATCTGCCGGCGCTGCACGTCTCCATCATTGAGAGCACCTCCTTCAACCAGGGGCACACAATGGATGGATACTGGCGAACCATTGCGCAGGAGGTGGGCCATACGGCGACCATCGAGCCCCAGAGCTTCCTGGACGACATTGGCAACCTGGACGACACGGACATCCTCATCGTCTCATCCGGCATTGGCGCCCTTTCCCGCCCGCGAGCCGACGTGCTGGAGGCGTTCGTTCGCAGCGGCCGCGGCGCGTATCTTCAGAGCGAGTACACCTGCCAGTACGACACCAACCTGCACTTTGCGCGGCTGATGACCGCATTCGGCGCCGACTTCAGCTGGTCGGGCACCGTGCAGGGCCAGTTGGCGCCCGTCACGGTAGAGGGTTGCATCAGCGAGGGCCCGGAGCCGGTGTCGCGGCTGGACTACTTCTGGTACGCCTGCGAGGGCGTCTCCAACAGCCCCAACGTCACCACCGTCCTGAGCAAGGATGCGCGCCGCATCGCGTTCACCTACTGCGGGCCGGCCGGAAAACTCATCACCACCACCGACCAGGACTTCCTGCGCCCGCAAGAGGACCGACCGACCGCGCGCATCGTCGCCCGCAACATCCTGGCCCAATTGGCGTTCCCGCAGCGGTGCCCGGTGGAGTAGACGAGCTGACCGGGGCTTGCGGCCAGCGTCGGGCCCGTCCGTAGTGCGGGCGGACCGTCAATCCACCTTGTAGAGCTCCGGGTCGTAGCTGCGGATGCGGCGGACGACGGCGTCCTCGCTGTCAGTGAGGAAGAGCAGCTCGTCGTAGACCTGTCCTCGTGCCACATGTTTGAGCACCGGCCAGATGGGGCGCGTCTGGGTCCAGAACTCCGTGCCGAGCAGGATCATGGGCGAGCGGCTTCCGAAGCTCCCATAATGGTTCTGGCAGGCGTCCTGGAAGATCTCCTGCGTCGTCCCGGCGCTGCCCGGCGCAAAGACGACGCCGTGGTCGGCCACCGCGAGCAGCCCCTCCTCGCGCACGCTGTTCGCAAAGTACTTTGCGATGTGCGTGGCGAAGACGTTGGGCGGCTCGTGGCCGTACATCCATGTGGGGATTCCGATGCTCAGGTACTCGGGCTCCTTCACCGGCCAGGCGTTGCGGACGGCAAAGCCGCGGTGCAGCCAGTCGGGGTCCGCATACTCCTTGCCTGGCTTCGCTCCCTCCGGTCGCACGCCGAGAGTCTCCAGCGCGATGTCCAACTCAGCCTCGCCGAAATGTGCGAAGTGGGCACCCAGATGGGTCGCTTCCATGGCGCCCGGGCCACCCCCTGAGAGCATCATGTAGCCGTCCCGGGTCAGCCGGCGGGCGATGCGCGCCACGGTGCGGTACATGGGGTCGCGGCGCTCCATGCCGTGCCCGCCCATGATGGCGACGACGGGACGCAGCCGCAGCGCCTCCTGAAGCGCGTCGCTCAGCCAATGGTCGTGGAGGCGCCTGGCGAGGGTCTCGGCGATGTTCGATGCGAACTGTCGCCCCGTGCGCACGAAGTGTTCGTAGACCTCGTGGTCGTACGTGGATTCCCACCCCTTGGGGTTGTCGGGGTCAAAGCCGGCGAACAGCTCGTCGGGGGTGTAGAGACGCGCGCGATGTACCTTGAACGGGCGGCTTGCATCCTCGGGGAGGACAAAAGCGCCCGTGCGGCTCAGGTTGCCGGCCGCTGCGTCTGTGAGCTGACAGCCCAGGAAGAGCGAGTCGTCGAAGGGATCGGTTTCGAATGCGGACAGGCCGCGGAGATCCAGCGCCTGGACGGCGGCGGGCTCCCGTTTGGGACCCTCCGCCAGCCAGTGGTGGACCTGTTCAATGGCATCGAACTCGCGCATGAGCACCTCCGTCAGGCCTCGTTCTATCCCGGGGGAGGCAGCGGAAACCAGCGCCGCGCCCCGATCCCGGCCCTGGGTGACCTCTTCATTGCGCAGGCCGAACTGGAAGCCTAGGATGCGGGCGCGGGCTGGCGATGACGAGGTAGCTTCATGCTGTGGAGACGATGGTGCGCGGTGGTCGGTTGCGTTGCGACGCTGGCCAGCTGCGGGGACGGTTCCTACGGCGGTCAGGGTGCGATCAACGGCGTCAACAACGGCGTCAACAACGGCGCGAACAACGGCGCGAACAACGGGACGGTGGATGCGGACCCCGGCCGGGTGACGCTGCATCGGCTCAACCGCGCCGAGTACAACAACACCGTGCGCGACCTTCTGGGCACGCGCCTGCGCCCGGCCGACGATTTTCCCGCGGATGATTTTGGGTACGGGTTCGACAACAACGCTGACGTGCTGACCATGTCGCCGCTGTTGCTCGAGCTCTACGAGCAGTCGGCGACGACCCTGATCGACGAGGCACTGGACGAGGGAATCCCCGAGGCGACGGACGCGATCTATGAAGCCGAAGAGGTCGGCGCGCAGGTGGGCGGCGTCTACCGCAACGCGTGGAACCTCTGGAGCAACGGCGAGCTGGCCGTGGTCCACGATTTCCCGGCCGCGGGCACCTACCGGCTGCGCGCCCGCGTCTCCGGAACCCAGGCGGGCCCCGACCCGGTGATGATGTCGATCAACCTCGACGGTGTGGAGGCGGAGATCTTTGTCGTCAACGAGCAGCTTCCCGAGTTTGCCGAGTTCGAGGTCGACGTCGATGTCGCCGTGGGGCTGCACCAGGTGGGCGTCAGCTTTCTCAACGACTTCTACGAGCCCGACGAGGAGCTGGATCGGAACCTGATCATCGACTGGGTCGGCGTGTCCGGACCGTACGGCGTCGAGGCCGGCCCCAACCCCGAACGGGCGCGAATTCTCTTTTGCGATCTTGCGCAAGACGGATGCCCCGCCCAGGTCATCGAGGCGTTTGCCAAGCGCGCCTGGCGGCGGCCGGTCACACCGCAGGAGGTGTCCGACCTGATGGCGCTTCTCGAGGTGGCGCGGTCCGAGGGTGACGACGTGGAAGCCGGCGTTCGCCTGGCCCTGATCAGCATCCTGCTGGCGCCGGACTTCTCCTACCGCGTGGAGCTCGACCCGGACCCGGACGACGACACGCCGCATGCATTGAATCCGTTCGAGCTCGCCAACCGGCTCAGCTACTTCCTCTGGAGCAGCATGCCCGACGACACGTTGCTGGCGGCGGCGGAGAACGGCGCGCTGTCCACGGACAGTCAGATTCGGGGCCAGGTGGAGCGGATGCTGGAGGACCCCAGGGCTCGGGCCCTCGTGGAGAATTTCACCGGGCAATGGCTGGAGATCCGAGCCCTCGACGACGTGGTGCCCGACTACCAGGCTTATCCGGAGTACGACGACGAGCTGCGGGACCTCTTTCGCGCAGAGACCGAGTCCTTCTTCGACGAGCTGCTCCACAGCGACACACCGGTCACCGGCCTTCTGGAGGCGGACCACACGTACGCCAACGACCGCCTGGCCGCGTTCTACGGGCTCCCCCAGCCCGGCACCGACGACTTGATGCGCGTTGCAGCCGGCGAACAGCGCGGCGGAATCCTCACCCACGGCAGTGTGCTGACCGTCACCTCGTACCCAACCCGCACGTCGCCGGTGAAGCGCGGCAAGTGGGTGCTGACCCAATTGTTGTGCTCCGGTCCGCCACCCCCACCGCCAGGCGTGGAGGGCCTGATCGAGGAGAACGACTCGCCCGGCACCCTGCGTGAGAAGCTGGAACAACACCGCGCCGACCCGGCCTGTGCAGGCTGTCACGCGCTGATGGATCCGCTGGGTTTCGGGATGGAAGGCTTTGACGGAATCGGTGCCCACCGCACCGAGGACAATGGCGACCCCATCGACAACACAGGCGAACTGACCGACGGGACGACGTTCCGGGGCGCGCGCGAGATGAGCGCCGTGCTCGTACAGGACGATCGCTTTGTGGAGTGCGTGGCCAAACAGCTGTTCACCTACGCACTCGGACGCGGGCCCGAGTTCCACGACTCCCGCACTCTGCGCGCCCTCTACGCCGACTGGCGCGCGGCGGGCCTGAGCCTGCGCGAGCTCATCGTGCTGATCGCGACCAGCCGCCCGTTCACCATGCGGAGGGGAGAATGAAGCTCACACGACGGACCTTTCTCGCCGGCGCTGGCGCGACCATCGCGCTGCCCTTCCTGGAATCTGCCGCGTGGGCGCAGGAGGCGCCGGGCAAGCGTTTGCTGTTCTACTACGTACCCAACGGGATCCACATGCCCGCGTGGACACCGGCGGCGGCGGGCCGCGGCTATGAACTCACCCCGATCCTGCAATCCCTGGCGCCCATCAAGGACAAGCTGCTCGTGCTCAGCGGGTTGGCCAACAACCCCGCGCGCCCCGACGGGCCCGGCGACCACGCGGCAGGGACCGGCTCCTTTCTGACCTGCACGCACGTCTTCAAGACGGAGGGAGCCGACATCCAGAACGGGATCTCGGTGGACCAGGTCGCCGCCACGTCGCTGGGTGGCCAGACGCCGTTCCCCTCCGTGCAGCTCGGAGTCGACGGTGGCGGCAGCATCGGGAATTGCGACTCGGGATACAGCTGCGCTTATTCGCGGAACATCTCATGGGCCGGGCCGACCACACCGCTGCCCAAAGTCGTGAACCCCCAGCTCGTCTTTGACCGCCTCTTTGCCGGTTTTGACACCCAGACCACCGCGGCTGACCGCGCGAAACGGCGCCGCTATCGCTCGAGCGTGCTGGACTATGCGGCCGGTCGCGCGCGCGCGCTCCAAGCCCGATTGGGGGCCACGGATCGCGGGAAACTCGACGAGTACCTCACTTCAGTGCGAGCACTGGAGCTGCGGATTGCCGAGTCCGATACGGTGCAGTGCATCGCCGAGAACCGTCCCGACCGCGACGTTCCCTTCCAGGAGCACGCTCGCCTGATGAGTGACCTGATGGTGCTGGCGTTGCAGTGCGATCAGACCCGGATCGTCAGCTTCATGCTCGGCAACGCCGGCTCCGGGCGCGCCTTCCCCTTCCTGGGTGTCAGCGGCGCGCACCACGAGATCTCCCACCACCAGAACCAGCAGGCAAACTTCGACCAGCTGCAGACCATCGACACCTGGGAGGTTCAGCAATTGGCCTACCTTCTGTCCGCGATGGACGCGGTGGACGAGGGCGAGGGGAGCACTTTGCTCGACAACTCTCTGGTCTTCTTCTCCAGCGAGATCGAGGATGGCAACACCCATCGCCACTCGAACCTGCCGGTGCTCCTGGCCGGCGGCGGCGCCCTGGGCGTGAACTCCGGTCGCCACGTCGTCTACGAGGAGGCTGAGCCCATCGCCAACCTCTTCATCACCATGTTGCACCTCGCCGGCGTGCCCGTGGACTCATTTGGGGACAACGGGACCGGACCGCTGGGCGGTGTGACGGGCTGAGTTTCAGCGTGCGGACGGAGACGTTGTGAGATTGGGTGCGAACAACCCGGAGCGACCGCCAGGGCGAACGGACGGGAAGCCCGACGGCACCTGCGGTCATCGGTGGGTCGGATGACGCGACGCGACGCCCTCGTGCGGGCGATATTGGGCCGCCCAGCGACCCTTCCCGATCCCGCGACCGTCGACCTGGATTCGTTCTGGACGAGCTTTGACCGGGACGCCCCTCTCCACCTGAGGGCGGGATTTGGCGCCGCACAACTGCTGCTTTGCAGCGCGCTGCCCCGCAGGCTCGGGTACCGGCACGGACTGGCCGCGTTGCCGGTTGCCGACCGTGAGCGCGTGCTGGCACACGCGGCCCGTTCCCCCGTCCTGGCGCCCGTGTTGGAGGTGGCCAAGGTGGTTGCTTGCTTCGCGTACTTTGAGGACGGCGGTGTAGACCGGGCCGTGCGGGAGCGGCGCCCGTGACGCACCTGGATGGAAGGGCGCTGCGTGGGAGCCACGAGGCTGAGGCCGATGTGGTGATCGTCGGAAGCGGGCCGGCGGGCGCGAGCGCGGCCAGGGAGGTCGCCCGCCTGGGCGCCTCGGTCATCGTGGTCGAGGCGGGTCCGTTGGTCGAGCCGTCTGCCTACCAGCGCGGGGCATGGGGCAGCATGTCCCAGCTGTACCGCGCGGCGGGCACGTCGGTGGTCGTGGGCAACGCGCCCATTCCCTATCTCCAAGGCAAGATGGTGGGAGGCAGCTCGCCCATCAACGGGGCCATCTGCTGGCGGCTACCGGAAGACGTGTATGCGGACTGGGTGCGGGACGATCCAGCGCTGGAGCGCGCGCTGCCGTGGCAGTCGATTGAGAGCGTGACAGACGAGATCGAGACGCGGCTGGGCGTTGCCCCTACGGATCCGGCCATCGCCGGCATCAAGAACAACCTGATGGCCCAGGGCGCCGAAGCACTGGGGCTGCAGCACCGGCCCATTCGCCGCAATGTCGTGGCGTGCGAAGGCCTCGGCCTCTGCATGCAGGGCTGCCCGGCGGGCCACAAACAATCCGTAGAACGGACGGTGCTTGCCGATGCCTTCAGTGACGGAGCGCGCCTGATCAGCTCCTGTTCGGTGGAGCGGGTGGAGGTCCAGCGCGGCCGCGCCGTCGGTGTCGTCGGGACGGCCGGAGGCGCCCGGGTCCGGCTCCGGGCGCGGCAGGCGGTGATACTCGCCGCGAGTGCGGTGCAGACCCCGGCTCTGCTGCTGCGCAGTGGCCTGCGGGATGGGCCTGTCGGACATGGTTTCTCGTGCCATCCGGGTGTGTCATTGGCGGGCCGTTTCCCCCATGAGGTGCGGATGTGGGAGGGCGCGACCCAGGGTCACGAGGTGATTGGCCTGCGCCACGAGGGCCTGAAGTTTGAGGCTCTCGGTTTTGGCCTGGCCATCCTCGCCGCACGCATGGAGGGCGTTGGCGCCGAGCTCGCGCGCGGTCTGGACGATCTCGCCTACTGGGCCGATTGGGGTGTGGCGATCAAAGCCGAGTCCCGAGGCCGCGTCAGGTTGGTCGCAGGCCGGCCGGTGGTCGGCTACAGCTCCACGCGCCGCGACGTCGCGCTGTTCCGGCGTGGCCTGCGCGTGCTCGGCGAGCTGATGTTCGCGGCGGGGGCTGAACGCGTGGCGCCAGGCGTGCGCGGCTTCGATCGCACCGTCGATCGGGCTGCGGCGTTGGCCCGACTGGAATCCGAAGGGCCTGCCACAGCCGCGGCCTACACTGCCGCCATTACCCATATGTTCGGGACCTGCCGCATGGGCTCAGACCGGGCGCGCAGTGTGGTAGGCACGGACTTCCGACACCGCAGCACATCGAGGCTTTACATCGCTGATTCAAGTGTATTCCCAACGAATACTGGTGTGAATCCACAGGTTTCAATCATGGCCATTGCGGCCCTATGTGGTCGTCGTTCCCTGGGACTGGGCGATGATGATGGGGTTTCCGCAATGAGGCGTCACGCGGCAACCAACCGGTCGCCAGCAGGTTGTTCCCAGGGCTTCGAGCCGACACGGCGCGGTCCCGCTCGGGGGCCCCGCATCGCCAATCCGATGACGCTCGACGACCTGATCCAGATGGACGCAAAGCGGCTGCATGAAGTCCTCCAACAGGGGCATCCCCTGGATCTGGATGCGCTCGCCGACACCCAGTACCTGGGTGTGGATCTGAGCCTGCCGAAGGTGGCGAGCAAGGTTCTCTGGAAGACATTCCGCAAGGCATTTCATCGCGATGGCGCCGAGATCCGAGGCTGGAACGTGCGGATGGAGCAGACAGGAGTGGAGGGGCCCCAGATCCCCATGTTGGACCGCGGGGGCGCGCCGCTGACGTTCGGCCACTACCGGGTCTGCAGCGCCCGTGACATCCAGTTTCCTGGTGGGTGGCGCGGCGCGCACTTCCTGGACTACGGCACAGCCGGAAACATGCGGCGCGATCCGGCGCGGCTCGGTTACACCCCGCTGGTGGCGGTGAACGCGGGGAGCATGGACCTGCTGCTCGGGTGGGAGGTCTTCCGGGTGGGGCCAGGGTGGCTGCCCTTGCCGCTGTATTGGGCCCTGCAATACGCCGGGCCCCTCGACTTGGTGGTGGCGCCCCCCCCGCGCGCGCACGTAGGACAGTGCTTTGTGTTGGGTGCTGAGCTAGTGTGGGCCGCATGCCGACCCACTACCGCACCTGTCATCTCTGTGAGGCCATCTGCGGTCTTGAGATTCTCGTCGAGGACGACGTCGTCGTCACCATCAAAGGCGACGACAAGGACCCATTGAGCCGCGGACACATCTGTCCCAAGGCTGTGGCACTCAAGGACATCCACGAGGACCCGAATCGGCTGCGGCACCCTGTGCGGCGGCTGCGCGATGGGTGGGAGAAGATCACCTGGGACGTGGCGTTCCACATGGTGGAGGAGCGGATCACCGGCATCCAGAAGGAGCACGGTCGCGACGCGGTCGCCATCTACCTGGGCAACCCCACGGTGCACAACCTGGGCGCGATGCTCTACGCGCCGCAGCTCGCGCGGGCGCTGCGCACCAAGAACCGGTTCTCGGCCACCTCCGTGGACCAATTGCCGCACCATTTTACGTCGTGGGCGATGTATGGGCACCAGCTGCTCTTGCCCATCCCCGACGTGGACCACACCGAGTTCTTCTTGATGTTTGGCGGCAACCCAATTGCCTCCAACGGCAGCATCATGACGTCCCCGGACATCAAGAAGCGGCTGGGGGCGATTCGGTCGCGTGGTGGGCGCATTGTCGTCGTCGATCCGCGAAGGACGGAGACCGCGAACGTCGCCGACCAACACATCTTCATCCGACCGGGTACCGACGCTTTGATGCTGGCCGCCATGGTCCAGACGCTCATGGCCGATGGGCCGCAGCCGGGCCGGCTGGCCGAGTTTACCACCGGCATCGAGACCCTGGGTGAGGTGGTGGCTGGGTTCACGCCCGAGGCGGTTGCCCCGATCTGCGGCGTGGAGGCGGAGACCATCCGCCAGCTGACGCGGGACTTTGCTGCCGCAAGCGCGGGTGTATGTCACGGCCGAATGGGGGTGAGTACCCAGGCTTTTGGCGGGCTCAGTCAGTGGCTCGTGCAGGCCATCAACGTCCTCACCGGGAACCTGGATCGGGTGGGCGGGTCCATGTTCACCAAGCCGGCCGTGGAGATTCTTCAGCGCCTCAGCCCAGGGCGGTACAACCGCTGGCGCAGCCGTGTCCGAGGCCTGCCGGAGTTTGGGGGAGAGCTGCCGGTAAGCGTTCTGGCGGAGGAGATTCGCACGCCTGGCGATGGTCGGATCCGGGCGCTGATCACCAACGCTGGAAACCCGGTGCTCTCCACGCCGGACGGCAGCGGGTTGTCGGAGGCGCTCGACGACCTGGAGTTCATGGTCAGCATCGATCCCTACATCAACGAGACCACCCGGCACGCGGACTTGATCCTGCCACCGGTGAGCCCGCTGGAACGCGACCACTACGACCTGGTCTTCAACGCGCTGGCCATCCGCAACTACGCCCGGTACAGCAAGCCCATCTTCCCCAAACCGTCGGACGGTCGCCACGATTGGGAGATCCTCTCGGAACTGAGGATCCTCCTGACGGACAAATTCGATCTGAAGAACCGGCTCGACGCCGAGGCGATGCACCAATTGGGGACCCGCGGCCAACTGACGGTTGGGCTGCGCACGGGCCCCTACGGAAAGGGGTTCAATCCGTTCGGCAGCGGCCTGAGTTTGTCCAAGCTCGAGGAGAGCCCACACGGCGTGGACCTCGGACCTCTGCAGCCGCAGCTACCGGGCCGACTCCAGACCCGCAACAAGAAGATCGCGCTGACGCCCCAGTTGCTGCTCGACGACATGAAGCGGCTGGAGGAGCGGCTGGCGCAGGGCGCCGACGAGGGCATGTTGCTCATTGGCCGGCGGCACCTTCGCAGCTGCAACAGTTGGCTGCACAACAGCGAGCGCCTCGTGCGGGGCAAGGACCGCTGCACGTTGATGGTACACCCCGACGACGCGGTGCGGCTGAATCTGGCCGACGGGGGCGCCGCCAGAGTGACGTCGAACGTCGGGTCCCTCGTCGCGCCGGTAGAAGTGACGGACGCGGTGATGGCCGGCGTTGTCAGCCTGCCCCACGGGTACGGCCACGGCCGCAAGGGCGTCAGGCTGGACGTGGCGTCCAGGTACGCGGGTGTGAGCGTGAACGACCTGACGGATCCTGCAGAAGTGGACCGCCTGACGGGCAATGCCGTCCTCAACGGGGTTCCCGTCGCCGTGGAGCCAGCCAGCGAACCCGCTCCTCCCCCTGCATGAGTGGGCGCCCCGGCGACCAACCCGCGAGGGGCGCAAGACCGCCGCACCCCGGCTGCCTCCGGGCGCGATTCTCTGGCAGCGACCCCGCCCTCCGGGTACGCTGGACCTCCCTTACCGGTGGAGACGATGACAAGACTGATCCTGTGCTTGGTGCTCGCGAGCGCCGCCCTCCTGTTCGCGTGCGGAGACAACAGCGGCGACGGTACGGCCACAGCGCCCGAGCCTGACGCCGGCGACGCGTCGGGCGAAGTCGGTGAGGAAGACGCCGCACCGGACGCGGAGCCCGACACTCCCGAGCCCGATGTGCCCCCGGCGGATCGCGACGATGACGGTGTCGAGGACGGCGCGGACAATTGCCCAGATGTCGCCAACCCTGCGCAGGAGGATGGCGACGAGGACGGCGTCGGAGACGCGTGTCAGGACACCGATGACGACGGCGTCCTGGACGTGGACGACAACTGCCCTGAGACGGCCAATGAGGACCAGGCGGACGCGGACAGTGACGACGTTGGCGACGCCTGCCAGGACGGGGACGAGGACGGTGTGCTCGACACGGAGGACAACTGTGTCGATGTGGCGAACTCCGATCAGGCGGACAGCGACGAGGACGGCGTCGGGGATCTGTGCCAGGACGTAGATGAGGACGGCGTCCTGGACATCGACGACAACTGCACAACCACAGCCAACGAGGACCAGGCCGACGCGGACATGAACGGTGTCGGCGACGCGTGCCAGGACGGTGACGAAGACGGCGTCATAGACCTCGACGACAACTGCCCCGAGGTGTCCAACGAAGACCAGGCGGACGCCGACGAAGACGGTGTGGGCGACCTCTGCCAGGACACCGACGAGGACGGCGTCCTCGACATCGACGACAACTGCGCGCTGCTCGCAAACGAGGACCAGGCCGACGGTGACGAGGACACCGTGGGTGACGCGTGCGATGTCTGCCCGGAGCTTGCCGACGCCGACCAGGCCGATGGAGACGAAGATGGAGTCGGCGACGCGTGTGACAACTGCGTTGAGATCGGCAACGAGGATCAGCTCGATGGCGACGAGGATCTTGTCGGCGATGCCTGCGACAACTGCGTCGGCGTTGGAAACGGGGATCAGGCCGACGGCGATGAGGACGGTGTCGGCAACCTGTGTGACAACTGCAGTGAGGTCGCCAACGAGGACCAGTTCGACGTGGATCAGGACCTCCTGGGCGACGTCTGCGACAACTGCCCCGGGCAGGCCAACATCGACCAGGCCGACAGGGACGAAGACGGCGCCGGCGACCTGTGCGATGTGTGTCCCGAACTGAGCGATCCCGACCAGCTGGACGGTGATGAGGACCTCGTCGGGGACCTCTGCGACAACTGCCCAGAGGACATCAATCCGTCGCAGGTGGACGTGGACAATGACGGAATGGGCGACATCTGTGACGTGGACGCGGACAACGACGGGGTGTTCGACGACGCCGACAATTGCGTCCAGACGCCCAATCCCAACCAGGAGGACGAGGACCAGGACGGCGTCGGCGACGCCTGCGATGGCCTGGACACGCGCATCGACATGACGGGTCCGGGCCTCGGCCTGGTGGCCGCTGGCGTAGGCTTTGCCGGTCGTGGCGACGCCATCGTCTCGGTGGAGGCCACGGTGGTGTTGACCGGCATTCCAGACGGCGCCGAGCTCCTGGATGTGAGCCTGTACTGGGGCACCATCGGTGGCGGCGACGAGACGGTGGCCATCAACGGTACCGAGGTTACAGGCGAGCTGATTGGCACCGGCATCGACACTTGCTGGAGCCGGCCGGAGGGCAATTTTGCCTACCGCGCCGACGTGTCGGAGTTTGTGGCGGGCGACGGCGAGTACGTGCTGACAGGTTACCCCTCGCAGGACGACGGCATCGACGGGCAGGGCGCGTCAATCGTGGTGCTGTACCGCGATCCGGAGGTCAACACGAACAACCGCGTCGTGCTGGCGGAGAACATCGAGGCCACCGACAGCAGCTTCCCGCTCCTCACGACCCTCCAGCTGGATCTGCCGCTCACGTTCGGCACCGTGTCCATGCTCAACGTCGTCGGTGACGGCCAGGAGTTTACCGACGCGCTCTTTATCAACGGCATCAACGTAGGGGACGCCAACGCCTTCCCCGCCGCGGACGGCGCCTATTGGGACACCCGCGTGGACGACGCGACCTCCTATGTGAACCCCTCGGATGTCTTGCTGACCACGACCGTGGAGGGGACCGAACCCAGCTTTGACTGCCTGGTGTGGATCGTGAACGCCGTCACCATTGACGACCTCCCCGAGTAGCTGCGGTGGAATGAGGGGGCTGCTGGCGAGCCGGAGCCGGGAGTTCCCTTGCCAGCGGGGTGCGTCAGCGCCTCAGCAGCGCGAGGAGATCGTCCTCGGTCCGCACCAACTCCTCGACGGAAAACCCTGCCGCGGCCGCCAGGTCCTGGACGACGCTCTCCGGAAACGTGCGCAGGTTGTAGCTCTCCACCAGCCGGCTCGGGGCGGTCTCGACGCCCCACGTCTTGAGCTCCAGACTGATGCGTTCGACCCGTTCGTCGGGGTCCGTGTGTACGCTGCGGTAGCTCACCTTGGCGTGTCCTCCGCCGCCGACGGGAACCTTGCGACTGCTCCAGATGGCGCGCGGCCGGGTGCGCTTGTGCGTGGGCGAGGAGAACTCCAGCAGGTAGGCCCCGCCGGGGACCAGATGTCGTCGGACGCTGTCGAGATGGCGCGCGACGGCCACGTCGTCCGCCAGGTGGCCCACGGACGAGCTCAGGTTCACCGCCAGGTCAAAGGGACCCGTGCTCATCTGCAGCTGCGTCATGTCACCGATGGTGAACTCGCCGTCCGGCACGCGGCGGCGTGAGGCCTCGACCATTTCCTGGCGCAGGTCGTTGCCGGCCACGCGGCAGCCGTCGTCGTGGAAAGGCACGAGCCATCCGCCGGGTCCGCAGGCCGGGTCCAGCACGGATTTGGGTTGTACCCCGTGCAGCTCCAACAGGGTTCGAATCTGGACGTACTCGTCGGGCGCGACCGCCAGCAGGGACGCGTAGACTTCGGGGTAGTCGTAGATACTGGAGCCCGCCGCCATCCTTGCGACCATCGCCTCGCGTGCCGCTCTGGTCAACGCTTTTGCGGGCCGATGGTCGGGGGTATCAGTTTTTCAGGCACGCCGGGATGTCGCCAGAGCCCGCGTTCGCCGCTTTCCAGGCGTCCACCTGCTCGCCCCGGTCGCAGCCGAGAAGGGTGACCGTGTACGTGATGAGGTGCCCCGTGCTGTAGACCTGCTTGGGGTTGGTGGTCGGCACGGTGTGGCGCCGGTTGGCGCGAAGCAGCTCGGGCACCTGTCTGGTGTCGCCAAGGACCAGAAGCCCGGCACTGACGGCGCTGTTCTTGCTGTCCTTCTTGTGCGCCTTGCGGAGGAACGCTCGCGCGCGGGTGGTGTCGGTGCCGCCGGTGCGGGCGCGATGAAGCAGGGTGATGCACAGCGCGTGGCTGTCGCTCGAACTGAACGACCCACCTGTGGCCAGGGAGGCGGCGACGACAATGGATTCCGCCGCGTCCAACACCAGCCCGCCGTCGTACAACGGCTCCAGGTACGACTTCCTGCCCGGGTGTTTGGTCAGGCCGGCGATGAGCGCCGCCCTGTGCCCAGCCTTGGCCGCATCCAGCCGCTCAGCGGCGTCGAGCGCGAGGCCTTCGTCGGAGGTGAGCAGGCGAGCAACGTCGTCGTCGTCGACCTTGAGCTTGAGGGCCAGGCGGATGGCGTGGCGACGGTTCCCGTCTTTGCATGAATCGGCCGCCTTCCCGGCACGTTTGCGGTATTTGTCCCCGATAACATCCCGAAGCGTGTCCAGCTTCACCTTGCTTCCCGTGCCCTGACGACAGATGTCGTTCACGAGCGCGCGGACGTAGACGGACAGGTTCACGCCCGCCCCATGAAGCGCGCGCGCCTCGTCAGGTTGGGCCGCCGTGGGTTTCCCGGTGGCCGGGACAGGGCGGAACGAGCAGACCATGGCCTCGGCGGCGAGCTCCGGGCCCGGTTCGTTGCGTCCGGCTTCCAGCAGCGCGTCCACGTTGGCCCAGCCAGAGTATCCCTGGCAGGCCCACTCGATCATCCCGGCCCGCACCTCGTCCGCCTCGCCGGCGGCGCCGAGGTGGGCGATGGCCATGGGTTGCGCCTCGTCACCCAACCACCGCATGGCCTCGATGAGGAGTTTACGCCGCTGGCCTGTGCCCTTGGTCTTGCCGAGCTTCTTCTTGTAGGCGCCGAGCAGATCGACCTGCTCCTGGATGGATCGGCGGGAGAACTCCCCCGCCTTGCCGTCCACAACCTGGGCGTGCCCCGACTCGACCACGACCTTTTTGCCCAGCGCGTCCAGGTCCAGCACGTCGTACTTCCGCACCGTGTCCCGCTCCCACACGGTCGCGTTCATGAGCTCGCCGCCAGTGGTGAACTGGCCGTGAAACGTGCGCGCACCGGCCTCTTCCACCGTGGCTTCGTCCCACTTCTTCGGGAACGCCTCGTTGAACAGCAGCGCCGGCAGCAAGATGATGCAAACCGGCGAATGCCCGCACCCCCCACCGCCGCTGCCCCGGCTGCGGGTCTTGCGCTCCACGGTCACGACGACCTCCGGCGGCGCGTGCCGCGCCTGAACCTCCTCGAGCGTCGTCGGCACGCCTGCGGGACTCTGGGTCTGCTGCTGTTCGCAGCAGGCGCTCAAGCCCGCGGCGAACACACCGAAAATGGCCACGATGTGGGCACTGCGCATACGCAAACGATGCGGCCGCGTCCCCGGCACGTCAACGCGCGCGGGCCCAGGAAAAATTCGTTGACTTGCGCTGCGTCATCTGGCACTTACCTTCTCCGCGTCGCCTAGGCGACGCACCCGATGGTCCGACATAGCTCAGTCGGTAGAGCAAGTGGCTGTTAACCACTGGGTCGTAGGTTCGAATCCTACTGTCGGAGCT
>CALBXO010000834.1 GCA_937890335.1 uncultured Pseudomonadota bacterium
TGGCGACTTCACGCTGCGACTCAAGCCGTCCACCGCAAAGAACGCCGGTTCCCAGGGCAGCAGTTGCGCAGGGGCCAGGCGCCCGCGGTGCAGCTGTACGAGACGTTTGATGCGGAAGTCGACGCCATCACCGCGTGGGTGGCCGACGGCGGCGACCTGGACCTGACCTGCCTGGTGACCCGCACCAAGGCGCTTCGCGATCGTTACGCTGGGGCCTTGGACGCCCGCGACATCCAGACCTACCCGATCGAGCGCGGTCGCTCGGAGAGTCGCCACGCTCGCGGCCTGCGCATTGCCACCATGCACAGGGTCAAGGGCTTGGAGTTTGACCGGGTTGTGATTGCGGGGGCGAGACCGGACACGCTGCCGTGGTTGCAGCATCTGGACCGCGCGGAGGAAGAGACGGTTCGCGCGGACGCCCACGCCCGCGAGCGGGCTCTGCTCTACGTGTCTCTGACACGGGCGCGGCGCGAGGTATTGGTCACGTCCCACGGTGAAATGACACCGTGGCTGGCGGAGACACCGACCGACGACGAGGCCGCAGCGAAACCCGCCAGTGCCCCGCCCGTCGGCGGGCCTGCCGGCGCACCACCCGTTGATGTGCTTCCCGGTCCACTGGCGGACGGCGGGCCAGCCCCTGCTGGCCCCGTCGGCGCAGATTCCAATACCGCCTCCGATCCGCCGCCGGAGGTTGACCCGCGCGCGGACGACGCAGCTCTGACAGACACGCCGGTGCAACCCCGCGCCCCGGAGGCCGGGCGGTTGCACATCCCAGGACGCCCGACCGAGGCGTCGCTGCCCGCGAGGACGCCCGGGCTGGAGCCGGATCTGGGCGCAGCCCTGTGCAAGGCCGTCGCCCAGCTTCGCGACCTCGTGGGAGACCCCACGGCGCGGATTGCTGTGCTCACGCCCTCGGACGCCAACGGCACCCTGGCTCGGCACCGACTGGCCCAGACTGGGCCTTTTCTGCGCGTGGCGTTTGTGACGCCCGATCAACTGGTGCGTGATTTGGCCGCCCCCGCACTGGCGCAACGTGGATTGCGGTCTGAGCCCGCCGGATGGCTCGACTCGACGATCGCTGCGTTGCTGGCCGAACTGGCCGACGCCGGGACCCTGGACCCCTTTGCCCAGACCCTGACACGGCCCGGCTGGGCCGGGCCGCTGGCGAATGCGGTGTCCACGCTGGAGGCCGGTTTGGTCACGCACGGGCAATTGCGCGACACGTCCCTGCCCGAGCAGGACCGGACCCGCGTTCTGGCCACGCTCCTTGAGGCGGTCCGTTCCGCCCGAGCCGCCGAAGGCCTGGCCGGGCCCGCAGACGTCACCTCGGCAGCGCTCGCAACGCTGGACGGCACGGCGCTGCCGGTGGGTGTCCGCGTGCCCATGCTGGCCGTCCGTGGTTGCGCCATCCTCGGTGACCGCGCGCTCGCCCACGGCACGTTTCGCGTACTGCAGAAATGGATCGCCGGGGTTCCCGCAATGCGCATCGACATCCCGCCGCTGCCCGCGTTGCCATCTGCTCCGGGCGGCATGTGTGAAGCGGCGGGGGCACTGCCCACCATCGCGGTCGCGCCACAAACCACCCTGGCCCGACGGGTGTTCGGGCGGCACGAAGCGGGCGGGTCCGCGGTGCCAGAGCTTCCAGCGGCCCAGGAGGTCGTGCTCGCCGCGACCAGCGACGAGGTGGGGGAAACGGTCGAAGCGGTTCGCAGGGTCCGGCAGGCCATCGCCGGCGGCGTGGCACTGGACCGCATCGCCATCGCGGTGCCGGATGCGGCCCAGATCGAGTCGTTGCAGGCGGCGATGACCCGCGCGGCAATCCCAGCGTCGTGGCTGGTGGGGCCCTCCCTGGCCCGGACCAACGCTGCCGGCTTTCTGTTTCTGGCGCTGGACGTTGCCGGCGGCGAGGAGACGGTGCCGACCTGGTACGACTTGCTGCGCCAACCCGGGGTGTTGCTACGACAGGAGCTCGGACCTGCCGCGACGCGTGGCAAGACCCGTTGGCGCCAGATCCTGTCGGAGTGCGGCGCCAACCAGGGCACGGAGACGATTCGCGACGCCGTGGCGGCGTGGGCCGGTCGCCAAGAGGGGGAGGCGGAGCGGCTGGAGAAGTCCCAGGCCGCAGCGGACGGGCTGCGCACGAGTATGGGTGAGCTGGGCGCCGACCTTGCGGCGCTCCCCAAGAAAGCTACCCCCGCGCAGCATGCCATGGCCTGGAGAGCGCTCCTGCGCCGGTGGCGTCGGCGTACGCCCGCGCAGAATCGGATCGATCAATTGTTGGCCGGCTGGGCATCTTGGAAGTCCCGGCGCACCTTGAGCCTGCAATCCGCGCAGGCTCTTTTCGCAAACCAGGTGGAGGCGACGCCCGCCACCCCGGGCGGGCTGGGCGAACCCCGCGTTCTTGTGGCGCCGCCCATGGCGCTGCTGGGCGGCGCATTCGACCTCGTGTGTGTCCTGGGAATGACCGAGAAGCGGTTCCCTGCGGCCCCCAAGGAAGATGCTCTGCTCCCGGACGCGCTGCTGGCCGCGCTCGGCCGGAACCACGGGGCGCGCTTCCTGCTCTCGACCGACCTCGCCGACGCGGAGCGACGCCGATTCGCGAGCACTCTGGCATCCTGCCGAGGAAAATTGTGGCTGTCCTCACCGCGGACGCAGCAGGTCAGCGCGCGGCCCAATCTTCCCGGATCGCTCGT
>CALBXO010000835.1 GCA_937890335.1 uncultured Pseudomonadota bacterium
GTCGGCGTGGTGGAACCACGCCTCCTCCTCGTTCCTTGACCTCCGGCCGAGTTGCCTCGCCGGAAACTCACCAATGTCCCTGTGCAGAAACACTAGAGACGACACCTGATCGAATCAAGTCGAGCGGCGGTTTCAGAGCAACGCGCGCACACGTAGGGCGTCCCAACGTGTCAGCGTCCGGCGAACCCGCGGCTTGCCAAAGAGGTTCACGGCGAAGCTTGCGGCGACCACGGCGGTGTCGAGGGGCACGCCGGCGCGCCGGGCGTAGTCCGCGTCGAGCCTTCTGCTCCGGTCGGCCCCGCCCCCGGCGAAGAGCTGGGCCAGGCCGGTGATTCCTGGTCGCGCAGCAAACCGCTCGTCGCTGTCGGGCTCCAGCCACCCAAGTCGCTCCACATCTGCGGCCGTGAGTGGCCGCGGTCCGACGACGCTCATCTGACCCGCGAGCACGTTGAGGAATTGCGGGATTTCGTCGATGCCCGACGCGCGCAGCCAGCGGCCGACCCGCGTCACCTCACCGTCGCGCATGGTCCGGAACTTCAGGATGGTGAACGGGACCCTGTCACGCCCCAATCGCTGCTGGCGGAACAGTACGGGGCCGCGGTCGTCCGCGACGATGGCCACGGACACCAGGGCGAGCGCTGGGCCGAACCCCGTCAGTGCGATCGTCGCTGCTACCAGATCGAACAGTCTCTTGGTCTCCATGGTCCACCACTTCCTTGAGGATTGCTTCGAGCACCGGGCGCATGGAGGTCAGGCGCTTGCCCTTGATGACCAGGTCCCACAGCGGCTCGAACTTCTTCCAGCCGCCAGCGTAGGCGAAGTGTTTGGCGCCGTGCAGCGCGGTCTTGTGACTCAGGCTCCCTCGGGCAATGTTGCGCCACGAGTAGAACTCCTTGTAGGCCCGCCAATACCCGGCCTCCAGGTCGGCTGCGGGCATACAGCGCGCGTCGTAGACGACCTGCCGCGTGTCGTATTTGTCCCATTGCCGGTGCAGGATGCGGCCCTGCGCCTCCATGTCCTTGAACAGCGCCGTGCCGGGGTAGGGCGTCAGGATGTGGAAGGTGGCCGTCGTGATGCCGCGGGACACGGCCCAGTCCACGGTCCGGGAGAACGTGTCCTTGTCGTCTTCATCCAGGCCAAAGACAAAGCTGCCGTTGACCATCACGCCCAGATCGTTCAGGCGGTCGATGGCCGCGTCGTAGTCCTTGCCCAGGTTCTGCTTCTTGTTGGATTGGCGCAGATTGGCTGGGCTCAGGGTTTCGAATCCGACGAAGAGGCTGCGCAGACCGGACGCCGCCGCCTTCTCGATCAAATCCCCGCGCAGCACGGAGTCCACGGTGGCGGCGGCCTGCCACCGGCGGCCCATACCGCGCATGCCCTCGAACAGGGCCTCCGCGAAGGGTCGGTTGCCCAGGATGTGGTCGTCCAGGAAGTAGAGGTGGCGGCCGGGAAGACGCTCGATCTCGGCCAGCGCGTCGTCGACCTGCTGGACGTAGAAGGACTTTCCTCCCTGGAAGAACGCGTCCTTATAGCAAAAGCTGCAGTGATGCGGGCACCCGCGCGTGACCACGATGGAGTTGGGCACGAGGTAGAGCTCCCGTTGGATCAGGTCCCGGCGCAGGGGCGGAATCCGGTCGAGCGTGCGCCCGCCCTTGGACACATAGCGCGGTTTGGGCTCGCCGCGGGCGAAGTCCTCCAGGAACGTCGGCCACGTCTGCTCGCCGGGCCCGAGGAAGATCGAGTCCGCGTGCCGGGCGGACTCCTCGGGCAGCGACGTGACATGAAGTCCGCCGAGGCAGACGTACACGCCACGGGCGCGGTAGATGTCGGCCAGTTCGTACGCGCGGTAGGCGTTGGTGATGTAGACCTGGATGACGACGAGGTCGGGGTTGTCGTCGGTGGTGACGACCTCGACGTGCTCGTCGTGCACGGTCGCGTCGTCTTCGGGTCCAAGGTACGCCGCGAGCGTCGCCAGCCCCAACGGGGGAAACAGCGAGTACTTGATCGGGCGGAAGAAGGGGCTGGTGGCTTCTGTGAGCGCCGGCAGGATGAATTTCACTTTCATGCCCCTGAATCTGAACCTCGTATGTGCAGATTCCGTGCAGGCGGATTGACCGTTTGGGTGAAGATGCGCGGAGCATTTGCGGCGCGCGGACGACGCTGCCGAGGGCACCGGTGGCTCGGCGACCGGGCGCCGGCGAACGGACAATTCTTCGCGGGGTCCGTCAGGGCCGGCGCAAACGCGATCGCACGAGTTGGGCACGGCCCCTGCAAGGCCGGCCCGCGTGCAGTGGCAAGTCACAGCTGACCGGTACTTTTCTAACGACTCGTGGGGACGACGAAGATGCGAAGGAACCTCTTCCTGGGGCTCTTGGGACTGATGCTCGCGGCCTCCGCGTGCTCCGACGATACGCCATACCAGGCGACCGCGGAGCCCGGAGACGATGCGGGCATGAACAATGGCGAAGCGGACACAGACATCGAGGACGATGCGGACGCCGAGCCCGATCCAGATATGGGCGGCAACAACGGCGCGCCCGATCTCCCGATCATCGAGCCGGACGGCGGTGACTTTGAGCCTGCGTGCAGCCTGGAGGATGGGCTGGCGCCGAACCAGGACCCCGACAGCGCCGCCGAGGTGTCCACCGACGTAATCGAGACCTACTTCCTCTGCGCGGACACCAGCGATTGGTACGTGTTTGACGCCGAGGCGGGGCAGACCATCGTCCTGTGGACGAACTTCGACCCCAACTTCGGCGACATTGACATCTACCTCTACGAGGAGGGCGCCACAGGCGAGGACCAACAGGTCGCCGACTCCACCACGCCGGACCGTGCCGAGTACATCGAGTACGAAGTCACGACCACCGGCCGCTACTTCTTTGAGGTCCGCAGCTTTGAGGGCACGGAGAACTCGTACACGCAGGTCATCAAGGTGCAGTGCGGCTCCGACGAGGACTGCCCGGACGCGAGCGCCTGCCACCTGCGCAACCGCTGGTGTTACGCCGAGGACCGGGCGCTCTCGTGCGGCGTGGACGAGGGTTTTGAACCCAACGAATCCGCCGGCACCGCCACCCCGCTGGACTTCAGCGACAACGCAGTGCAGCTGGCCGGCATTGGCATCTGCCCGGAAGACGAGGACTACTACCGCATCGAGATTGGGCCCGAGCAGGGACTGACCGCGGTCCTCGGTCACGGCAATGAGACCGAGGTGGACCTGCTGCTCTTCAAGGACAACGGAGACTTTGTCGCCGCCGGTGACCGGCTGCGCACCGGCGAGCGCCTGCGTGCCCCGTTCATCGCGCCGGGCAGCTACCTGCTGCTCGTGGACATGCAGAACTTCCGAGGCGCCGCGCCCACGACCTACGACCTCGAAGTCACATTGGAGATGGGCCGCTGCGAGGCGGACCAGGACTGCACGGGACTTGGCGGCCGCGAGTTCTGCGACGTGGAGTCCGGGACCTGCTTTGGCATCGACAGTGACGGTGGTCAGGGCCTGTTTGAGCCCTGCGACGACGACGGTGATTGCTCGCCGGACACCGAGGGCTGCTACGAGGGGACGCCGGGCTCGGGGGACAATCTGTGCACCGTCGTCTGCTCAAGCGCCGACGACAATTGTGGCGATTTCCAGGACGGCGCCTACTGCCAGATCATCGACCGCCTGGCGGACTTTGGTGTCTGCACGCCAGCCTGCAGCTCGGACTTTGACTGCTCGCAGAACCTGTTCTGCGACACGGAAGCCGGTCGCTGCGCCAGCCGCGCCTGCGCCGTCGATACAGACTGCGCGCGCGAAGGTGAGGCCTGCGTCTACAGCGACTTCGGGTACCAGGGCGGGCGCTGCCTGCCGTACACGGAGCCGGAGCTGGATTGCGGCGTGGGCGATGCCCCCGACGACGGCACCAACGGCAGCTCGAGCAGCGCCGCACCGCTCACCTTCGACGGCAACTCAGCGTTCATCGAGGGACTGTCCATCTGCGATGGCGACGAGGACTGGTACGTGATGGAGCTCACCGGTGACAGCACAAACCTGACCATCGATGTCGGCTTTGATGGCGCGGCCGACGTGGATGTCTACCTGTTCTCCGAGGACGGTCGCAGCTACGGCGAGGGCATCGAGCCCGACGCCAACCCGGAGCAGGCGGTCACCACCTACGTTCCGGCCGGTCGGTACTTCATTCGCGTGAACCACTTCCCGGTCCAGAACGGCGACGCCGAGGTCAGCTACAACATCCAGGTAAATCTCGGTGAGTCCGACTGCCGCGTGCTCGATACGGCGTGCGACGAGACGACCCCGCTGCGGATCGTCTGCGCGGAGGACACGGGCGCGTGCACGGATTTCCAAGGCAACGGCGAAGTTGAAATTGGCGGCACCTGCGACTCGTTCGACGACTGCAACGAGGACGCGGACCTGTGCTTCAGCTTCTTTGGAGCCGGCGACGGTCAGAACATCTGCACGCACACCTGCACCTCGCAGGGCGACTGCGCCGACGTGGAGGGCACGCAGTGCCGACCCATCCGGCGCGGTCTCGGTGTGTGCATTGAGGGAGGACGATGATGCGGACACGAACTCTGGTGCTGGTTACCGGTCTCGTGCTCGCGCTCGGCGCGTGTAGTGACGACTCGGACTACTCCGGCCAGGTCGGTACCAACAACGGCGCCAACAACGGCAACAACGGCGCCAACAATGGCGGCGGTCAGGAGAACAACGGCGCCAACAACGGCAACAACGGCAACAACGGCGTCAACAACGGCGTCAACAACGGCAACAACGGCAACAACGGCAACAACGGTCCGGCGAACAACGGCGTGGAGCCGGTGGGACTTCCCGACGGCTCGGCCTGCGTCGGCGCTGACGAGTGCGAGGGCGGCACGTGCCTGCCTGAGGACGACGGCTACGCCGGCGGCTACTGCACGCACCTCGAGTGTGCGACCACCGGCGAGTGCAGCGACAACGGCCAGTGCGCGTTCCTGGACCAGGACCGGGAGCAGTCCGCGTGCTTTGCCCGGTGCGACGACGCGTCGCCGTGCCGCGAGGCGTACGAGTGCCGCCAGTTTGGCGAGGTGAGCTTCTGCCTGCCTGCGGAGCCGGAGCCGGAGACGCGACCGGACGGCGCGCCCTGCACCACGCGCGATCAATGCGCTGGCGGCGTGTGTTTCACGGAGTCCGACGGGTTCCCCGAAGGCTATTGCACGACCATCAACTGCAGCGACCGCACGGACTGCACCGGCGAGGGTAACGCCTGTCTCCAGGCCGGTCGCCCCAACTATTGCGTGCACCTGTGCGAGAGCGCGGCCGAGTGCCGCGAGGGCTACATCTGCCAGCCCGTCGGACGCGGTCAGGGGTACTGCGCACCGAGCCCCACGGCGGGCAATGAGGTGCCGCAACCAGGCGACCTGCCTTTTGATATCGTCTGCGGCGAGACGCTCGCCGAGCGCGACGCGTACCAGGGAGGACTGGACCGACACACGTTTGACTTCTCCCTGCCGGACGGAACGACGAGCTTCATGATTGTGCCCTATTCTCCCGGCGGTCAGATCTACCCCGTCACCCTGCAGGGCCCGAACGGGACGCTCAACATGTTTGACGAGTATGATTTTGCGCTGGCCAACGCCGGTTTCCTCATCAACGTCACGCCGATCCTCGTGCCCCAGGCGCCTCAGTTCACGGACTTTGTGACGGGCGGCGACTACACGATGACCATGGCCTCCGAGGAGAACCTGTGTTTCTACGTCCTGCCGAAGACCGAGCCGGGCGACAGCATCGACCTCAACATCCACTTTGTGGGCGTGCGCGGACTGGACGCCGCCAGCGCTGGCAACCACGGCGGGTTCCAGGCGGCGCTCCAGCGCTTTGACGAGATCTACGAGCAGGCCGGCATCAACATCCGGAACATCCGGTACATGGACGCGGACGCGGACACCACGAACCGCTTCCGCGTGCTGCGCACACAGGAGGGCGCGTTCCAATTGGTGGCGCGCAGCGAGAAGCCCGGCGAAGAGCGGGACGATGTCCTGAGCATCAATGTGTTCTTCATCGACCAGTTTGCCATCGACGGCGGCAGCGTGCTCGGCATCTCCGCCGGGCTCCCGGGCGCGGCCGGGTTCCACGGCGGGCGGGCGTCGGGCCTGGTGTTCGCCGCCAGCGTGCTCAGCGATCCGACGCTGCTCGGGCAGGTCCTCGCGCACGAGGTGGGTCACTACGTCGGCCTGTTCCACACCACCGAGCAGGGTGGCCGCGGGACGGACCCGCTGGCGGATACGCCGGAGTGTTCACCGCAGCAATGGGGCGACCCCGGCCGATGCCCGGACATCCGCAATCTGATGTTCCCGTTCGCGGGCAACGACCATTCTACGATTTCAGATGCGCAGGCGGGGGTTGTTCATTCGAACCCGCTCGTGAAATAAGGGGGCACCATGAACAACCACTTTCAAAGGGCGCTCGTCGCCGTCCTCGTCTCTACGGGGCTACTCATCAGCACCGTGGCCTTTGCGCACCACCAGGAGCCGGAGCGCGAGAACATCACAACACTGCTGCGCGCCTACGACGCCTTCCCGAAGGCGACGGCGTTCAAGTCGGTGGCTGAGGACCCGCGCACGGTGCTGCTGGAGATTGTCGCCGACGACAGCGAGCCGGAGATCATCCGGCTGCAGGCGCTCGACGCGTTGTCCCTGTTCCCGGACGCGGATGTCCGGCAGGTCTTCCGCAAAGTGGTCGCCGAGTCCTGGGATCATTCGCAGGCGCCGCGCGCCACGCACAACGCCATCAACGGGCTGATGTTCGGATGGGGCGAGGCCGCGCTGGACGACGTGCTGCCGCTGCTGTCCCACCCGGACCTGCAGGTCCGCCTGACCGTCGTGCACGCTGTCGGCAAGTCCGGCGGTGACGCCGGTCGGACGGCGCTTCAGGCGCAGCTCAACGACGAGAAGGATCCTTACGTGCGCGAGGCGATCCAGATCCATGCGAAGAGCATCCGCTAGCCTGCTCCTGCCCCTGCTTCTGATCGGCTGCTCCGACGACCCCGATCCCGTCATGGGTGGGGCCGATGTGGGCAGCGACGTCACCGATG
>CALBXO010000836.1 GCA_937890335.1 uncultured Pseudomonadota bacterium
TTTGACTCGTCGCCACCGGCGTCGTCGGTGTGGCCCTGCACCTCGATCTTCCGGATGTCGGGGTAGGCCTTGAGGGTCAGGGCGACCTGGTCGAGCAGGCTGAAGGAGCGCGTCTTGATCGTGGATTTGCCACTGTCGAAGTAGACGCGCTGCAGGATCTTGATCTCGTCCTTGGTGACGACGACCAGCACCTTGCCCTTGTCGGGGCAGCCGTCCTCGTCCTCGTTGCCGTTGATGGTCTCCGGCTCGTTGGGGCATTTGTCCGCAGCGTCGAGGATGCCGTCCTTGTCGTTGTCCGGGTCGGGGCAGCCGTCCTCGTCCTCAAAGCCGTCCTTGTCCTCGGCCTTGTTGGGGCATTTGTCCATGGCATCGTGGATGCCATCCTTGTCGTTGTCGTCGTCGGGACAGCCGTCCTCGTCCTCGAATCCGTCGAGGTCCTCGGGCTCTTCGGGGCATTGGTCCACGTCGTCGGTGAGGCCGTCGCCGTCCAGGTCCTTGGGCGGGCAGCCCTCGAACTGGCGGGGTCCGGGCTCGTTGGGGCACGCGTCCTCGTCGTCGCGCAGGCCGTCCTTGTCGTTGTCCGGGTCCGGGCAGCCGTCGTCGTCCTCGTACTCGTCCATGTCCTCGGGCTGGTTGGGGCAGGCGTCGTCGTTGTCGAGGATCTTGTCCTGGTCGTTGTCGTCCTCGGGGCAGCCGTCTTCATCCTCGAAGCCGTCCGGGTCCTCAGGGACTCGCGGGCAGTTGTCGGCGGTGTTGAGGATGCCGTCGTCGTCAAAGTCGTTGTTGTATTCGGCCCAGCGCACGCCGCCGAAAACGCGGTACGCTGGCGCGCCGTACCCGCCGACCAGCCCCTTGCCGAGTCCCGCCTCAAAGTTGAGGCCGAGCGGCAGGCGGTATTTGGCGCCGAGGATTCCTTCCAATGGGGAGCCTTGCTCGGCGAAGAAATCGTTGAACGCCGAGGATCCGTACAGCTCGGCGCCGAGCAGAAACTTCTCTGTGAACGCGTACTCAGCGCCGAGGCCGTAGGTGAGCTCGCTGCCGACCTCGAGGTTGCCGAAGCTGCGCGTGCCCTGGAGATCTGCGGCGAAATTCGCGGCGAGCAACAGGTCTCCGACTTTCGTGTCGATGACGAGGCCGGGTCGGACCGAGAACTGATCCGAGGACGCAAAAGCCTCTGCGTCGCCGGTGGGCAGGGTGACGTGGGCCACCAGGGCGAGCCCGACGGGCGACCTCTCGTTGTTGAGCAGTGTGAATTTGGGTCGCAGGCGCAGGTCGCCGAGCGTCGCCCCCTCGATGGCCTGGTCACCGACGGCGGCGTTGTTGATCAGGTACACTGGCAGCGCCAGACCAATCTCGAAGATGTCGAACAGACCGAGCGTCGCGACGAAGTCGGAGACGAATTGGTCCTCGACGATGGACTGCGGGTCGCCCTGCTCGGGCCGAAGTACGAGCGGGTCCGTGGAGTAGTTGAGGATCAGGCCGCCGGACAGCTGCAGGTCGGAGGCGGTCTTGGACCCATCCACGGTGAAGACGCCGTAGGGGCTCGTGATGGGGTTGAACTTCTGGACCGCCAGCGAGCCATCGGTCGGACCGCCAAAATCCTGGGCGGCGGCTGGGGTGGCTGCCAGGAGCACAAGCCCCGCGACGACCAGGGATAGATTGCGTTGCATAGGTTCCTCTTTCGGAAGGTCGATCGAGCGTGCGCGGCGGGTACGGTGTGGCTACCAGCTCTTGTGAGATGGCGTGAGACGGACGTCGTATCTCCGATCGTTGGTGAATGACACGACCACACGTCCGGTGGCAAATCCAGATTTTTTGACGCTTAGGGCGACGTCGGGCCCCCCGAGCGGTCGTTTCAAGACCAGGGGCGTGCGGCCGAGCTCCACGGGCCCCTCCTGGACGACCGCGCCTGTTGGAGCGGAGTGGAGGGTCACCACAACGTGCTCGGCCGCCACAGGCGCGGCTTTTTCCTGCGGCACGAAGATGGCCGCGGTGATCGCGCCAGACGCGATCGCCAGCATCACGGCGATGCCGATCATGATCCAGATGGCCGCGTTGCCGCCGGCGGTTGCGGTGCGCGGTGGCCGCCTGCGTGGGGCTGGTGCCGGCGCCGGGACGCGGCTCTGGCCAGGCGTGGGCGGCGGCGCCGGGCGGCCCTGCGGTGTGATGACCGTCGGTGAGCCGGCCATCTCCTGACCGTCGAAGTCGCCGCTGAGCGGGGCCTCGAGGTCTACGAGGATCTGTCCTGGTTGCAGCGTACCCCCGCGCGCCCATCCGGCGGCCTGTTGGTCGATGCTGGGTGTAGACTGCAGCGTGTCGGCGCGCATCCACTCCTCCCGCTCGCCGGGCGGGACGTCGAGGGTCGAGGCGAAGGCGATCGGGCCAAGGTGCGCGCCCTGGATGGTGTCCCCAGGGGTGTCGAGGAGCTCGATTCCCGCGGGGTCCGTCAGGTCGTCCAGGGAGGCGCGGTACGTGCGGTTGAGGTCGTCCTCATGGGGCCAGTCCCGGCGGGCCGTGATGTCCTGCCCGGCCGCGCCCGCCTCCAGCGCATGGCGCAGCGCCCTGGCGTCGGGAAACCGTATGGAGGGGTCCTTGGCCAGACAGCGCCGAATGACGTGGTCCAGGTAGGTGCCGGCGTGGGGAGCGGGCAGCTTGGGCAGCGGGGACTGCACGTGTTGGATGGCGATGGCGATGGGGCTGGCACCGTCAAAAGGCGGACGCCCACAAAGCATGTGCCACGCAATGCAACCCAGCGCGTAGACGTCGAGCTCGGGGCCGACCTTGTCCTCGCCTACGGCCTGCTCGGGCGCCATGTATTCGGGCGTCCCGCACGTCATCCCGGTGGCCGTGAGGCGCCTGGCCAGGTTTCCCCACCCCTCGGTGATCGCCTTGGCCAGACCAAAGTCCAGCACCTTGACCTGGAAGTCGTAGTCGCCGCCGACGAGGTAGAGGTTCTCGGGCTTGAGATCGCGGTGGATGATGCCCTTGTCGTGGGCTTCCTCCAGCGACGCCAGCACCTGTTGGAGGATGTTCACCGTCGCGTCGGCGGTGAGCTGACCCCGGCGCACGATGTGCTGGTAGAGGTCCCGGCCGTCCAGAAACTCCATCACCATGAATGGCAGCGGCGTCACGTCCGGTCGGGTCACGTGAACGCCGATGTGATGGATGGCGACTGCGTGGGGGCCCGTCAGGGAGCTGGCGAGCACTGCGCCGCGCTGAAACCGCTCGATGACGCCGTCGTAGACCAGGGCGCGTGGGAGCAGCAGCTTGATCGCCACGCGACCGGGGCGGCCAATGTGCTGCGCCTCATACACGACCCCCATGGACCCGCGGCCAATCTCTGGCCCGAGCAGGTAGTCGCCGCCGATGACTTCACCGGAGCGGGGCAGTCTGGGGATCGCTGCGTTCGTCGTGGTCTCCTGGATGCGGCATTGTACGCCCGCTCGGGCTCGACGGCCACACTTGCGCGGGCGTGGTGTCCGTTTCCGCACGGGTGCGACGCGAGCGGTTCGGGAGATCCGCGCAGCAGTTCACAACTCGACAACGATGGCAGGGTTCGTGGGGCGGTACCGGAGTGTGCAGATGCTGGCGTTGACCAGCGTTGTGGGGCCCGCCTGCATGCGTCCGTAGCCCTCGTGGATGTGACCGAAGACGTGCAGGCGCGGAGCGACAGTCCAGATGCGCGCCGCGAGCTCTTCACACCCGACGTCGGCGCCGCGGGAGGTGGTGTCGCCCCAACCGTGGGGCGGACCGTGGGTGATGAGAATGTCGGTGTGGTCTGGAACCAGCGCCCATTTGCGCGCCAGCGGTTCTCCGCGATCGAGGTTGAACGCCCAGTCGAAAAACCTCGGTTGCCACGGGCTTCCCCAGATGTGTAGCCCTTCCGCCACGGCCCCACTGTCCTCCAGATAGATTGCGTTCGTCAGACGGCTGCGCGCCTGTTCTGGTGCTTGCTCGAAGCAGAAATCGTGGTTGCCGGCGATCACGAATTTGTGCCGGTGGGGCAGCCGGCCGAGCCATGCGTTGAACGCGTCCACATCCTCAAGACTGCCGCGCTCGGTGAAGTCCCCGGCGTGTACCAGAATGTCGCCGTCGGGTACCGAGACTTCCTCGTGCAGGCTGTGGGTGTCGCTCAGGCAGACGATGCGCATGCCGTAATCTAGCCGCCGTTGCGGCCCTACCCAAGTCCGCGTGGAGTAGCGCGTGCTGTGCGCCCCGGCGCGTGCGTGTGCGCGAGGAAAGCTGCCGTGCTTTGAGCGGCGTGGTAGGGTATCCGCGCTTTGCACCACTTCGAGATGGACCATGAGTAGCCAAGACTCCGAACTAACAATTGGCGCCGTGATCGACGGCCGCTACGAGCTCCTGTCGCAGCTCGGTGAGGGCGGCTTCAGCATTGTCTACAAGGCCCGGCAAGTGACGACCGGCCAGGATGTGGCGGTGAAGGTGTTGCGACCGGATCGCCTGGAGGGCAGCCCCAAACGGGACGCGCACCTCGCGCGTTTTGAGCGTGAGATGCACCTGGTCGCGCGGCTCAACCACCCAAACATCGTGCGCCTGCTGGACTCCGGACGGGTCGACGGCGGCGAGCAGCTCTACACCGTGCTGGAGTACGTGCAAGGGCAGTGTCTGGCGGACGTGCTGGTGGTGGAGGGGCACCTGCCCACAGGCGAGGCCAAGCGACTGATGCTGCAGGTCCTGGACGCGCTGGCCGCGGCGCATGCGGTTGGCATTGTCCACCGCGACCTCAAGCCCGAAAACATCATGGTTACGTCCACAGGGGCGCGGCGCAACGCCAAGGTCCTGGACTTTGGGATCTCGGGGCTGATGGAGGAGCACCGCGACGACGAGTACAAGGCGTTGACGCGGACCGGGGAGTTCTACGGGACGCCTGCGTACATGGCACCCGAGCAGCTGCTGGCCCACGACCTCACGCCACAGACCGATGTGTATGCGTGGGGGCTGGTCTTTCTGGAGTGCATCACCGGCCATCGCGCCGTCGACGGGACGTCCGTGGCGCACATCATGAGCAAGCACCTCAGCGACAACCCCGTGCCCATCCCGGAGGCCCTGCTGCGCCACCCGTTGGGCAAGTTGCTCGACAAGGCCACGGCCAAGCCCAAGGCGGAGCGATTTGCCTCGGCGATCGCAGCGCTTGAGGCGCTGGAAGTGACCGATGTGTCCACGCTGAGAGCGCTCGGGACCTTCACCGTGGCGCCGGGAACCCGCGCGGCCGCCGATGTCGAGACAAAGAATGCGCCGGTGGATGCGTTCTCGGCCACCCACATGCCCAGCACCGGCGCGTCGGAGGTGGAGGCGCTGACGCCGTCCCGGCAGCGGTCCACGGGAACGGGAGTGGTCGTCGCATGCGCCAGCTGCGGTCAAAACAACCCTGGCGGCACCAAATTCTGTGGTGCGTGCGGTGGCAAGCTGACCTCGGACTGTCCGAGCTGCGGAGAGTCGATCCCCGACGGGTTCAAGTTCTGCGGTTCCTGTGGCACCGACGTGGGCGAGTCGTCGCTCGACGACATGATGTTTGGCGGGGCGACGGGCGACGTGGGCGGCGCCCAGGTGAGCTCGGCGGCCGGTCAGGTCAAATCCAGGTACCTCACGGGCCAGGCAGAGCGCCGACAATTGACGGCCGTGGGCTGCGAGCTGGAGGCGACCACGATTGGCGGGAACGAGATCGATCCCGAGGATCTCTTTGAGGCCATCGCGCGGTTCCAGATGGTGTGCAGCGACGCTGTGACCGCCCAGGGGGGCTATCTTGCCCGCGAGGACAACGAGCATGTGCTCGCCTATTTTGGCTTCCCCTACGCCCACGAGGACGACGCGCGGCGTGCGGTCTCCACTGCGCTGGACATCCAATTGGCGCTCGTGCGGGCCAGTGACGAACTGCAGGCCCGCCACGGAGTGACGCTGGGGGTCCGCGTTGGAATCCACTCCGGGCTCGTCGTGGGCGAAATGGGCTCCACGGTCGACTCGGTCTCGGTGACGGGGAAGGCGCCGACGGTCGCGAACCGCCTGCGCAGCAAAGCCGCTGTCGGCGACATCCTGATGAGCCAGGCCACGCACAGATTGGTGCAGGGGTACTTCGCCACCAAAGAGGTCGGCCGGCGCAGTCTCACGGGCACGGGCGGGGGGGAGATGGTTCTCTACTCCGTCACTGGGCGCACCGACGCCAAGAGCCGGGTCGAGGCGGCCAGCGACGTCGGGTTGGCACCCCTGGTGGGGCGGATGCAGGAGGTCGGGCTGCTGATGGCCCGCTGGGAGCAGGTCGCGTCCGGCCACGGCCAGGTTGCACTCCTGCTCGGCGAGGCCGGCATTGGGAAGTCGAGGACCGTGGAGGTCTTCCACGGGCACCTGCGCGACGACTCGCACCGCTGGCTCAAGTTGCACTGCGCGCCGCAGTACGTGGACACGGCATTCCAGCCGATCATCGACGGCGTGGGTCGCTTCCTCGAGTGGCAACCAGAGATGGCCAGCGCGGAGCGGCTACGGCGGCTCCAGTCCATGATGCGGCAAGCCGAGCTGGAAGAGGACAACCTGCCGATGCTCGCGTCGCTGTTCGGAATCCCTGCTGGGGAGCACTACGAGCTGCCGGCGGTGAGTCCGATGCGCATGCGCGCGCTGACGGTGGAGGCGCTGTTGGGGCTGTGTTTTGGCCTGGCGAACGACCGGCCCCTGGTGGTGGCGGTGGAGGACGTCCATTGGATGGACCCCTCGACTCTGGAGGTCGTCACGCAGATGATCGACGAGATCCCGACGGCGCCCATCTTCCTCTTGATGTCGGCGCGTCCGGAGTTTGCGCCGTCCTGGCGGCCGCGGTCCCACATCGCGCAGATCGCCATCGGGCGCCTGCAGCGCGCGGACGTGGTGAACCTCATCACCGGGCTCGCCGGTGGGAAGGCGGTCCCCGATGAGGTGGTGCAGCTGATCCTGGATCGCACGGACGGTGTGCCCCTCTACATCGAGGAGTTCACGCGGATGCTCATCGAGGAGGGCTTCGTCATCGAAGGGGTCGGCGGCTGGGAGCTGGCTGGCGCACTGCCGACGCTGAACATCCCGGCGACGCTTCGCGACTCGCTGAGTGCTCGCCTGGATCGGCTGGGCGCGGCCAAGGAGACGGCCCAATTGGCGGCCGCCATCGGGCGTGAGTTCTCCTTCTCCTGGTTGGCGTCTGTGTCCGCGCGCTCAGGCATCGAGCTGAAAGCGGACCTGCGGCAGCTGGTGGAGGCGGAGTTCCTCTACCAGCGGGGCCGCCCCCCAAAGTCCACGTACACCTTCAAACACGCCCTGGTGCAGGACAACGCGTACGAGTCCATGTTGCGCACCGTGCGCGTGCAGATCCACCGAGGCCTCGCGGAGGCGCTGCTGGAGGAGTTTCCGGAGGTCGCCGCCGGCAAGCCCGAGCTTGTCGCGCAGCACTTTGGCGCCGCTGGGGAGATCGCGCAGGCGGTACAGTGGTACGGGAAAGCCGGTGAGTCGGCGGTGCAGCGCTCGGCCAACGCCGAGGCCATGCACCACTTCCACAAGGCGCTCGAGCTGATGCGGGGCCTGCCGCAGTACAAGGATGGCCCTCGCGAGATGCGCGAGATGGAGCTCGGCTTTCAGTTGGGCATGGGTCAGGCGCTGACGAACAGCCGTGGGTACGCCGCGCCCGAGGTGGCGGAGGTCTACGGCCGCGCGCACACCCTGGTGGGTGGTCTGGGCGACTCACCACAACGCTTTCCGGTGCTGTGGGGGCTCTGGGTGTTCTACCAGACGCGCTCGCAGCTGGATCGTGCCGTGGAGCTGGCGGAGCGGCTGATGCAGCTCGCGCCCGGCATCCTCGAGCACACGGGCGATGATGGGATGTTGCTGGAGGCGCACGCCTCGCTGGGGGCCACCCATTTTGTGCGCGGCGAGTTTACCGAGTCGCTGGAACATCTGCTGGAGGCCGCGTCCATGTACGACGCGGAGAAGCACCACCCGCACGCGTATATGTTTGGGCACGATCCAGGCGTGTTCGCGCTCGCGCACGTGGGTTGGACGTTGACGTTCATGGGCCGGGTGGACGAGGGGCTGTTCCGCAGTCAGCAGTCGGTGCAGTTGGCGGAGAAGCTGGGACACCCCAACAGCCTGGCGCTGGCCCTGCACTTTGCGGCCGCCGTGCACCAGCTGCGCGGCGAACCCAAGGAGGCGCTCGCCCGCTCCGACGCGCAGGTGAAGCTGGCCGGGGAGGAGGTCCTGCCGTTCTGGATGGCCGGTGGCCAGATCTGGCGCGGCTGGGCGGAGCTGGTGGGCGGCAATCCAGAGGGGTTTGGCGGCATCATGGCGGGCATGGGTATGTGGCGCGGGATCGGCGCGGAGCTGGTGGTGCCGCACTTTCTCGCGCTCGTGACCCAGGCGCACCTGGACAACGGCGCCGTGGACGCTGCGGCTGGCGCTGTGGAAGAGGCTCTGGGCTCGTTGGAGCGCTCCAACGAGCGGTACTTTGAGGCGGATCTGCACCGGCTGCGGGGCGAAGTCGCCCTGGCGCGCGGCGACGCGGACACGGCCAAGGTGTCGTTCAGCCGCGCGCTCGAGGTGGCGGACGCGCAGGGCGCGGGCCTGTTTCGTCTCCGAGCGGCCATGGCGCTGGCCGGCCTGGGCGACACCGAGGCTCTGGCCAGCACGGTCAAGAGCAGCACGCAGGGCTTTGACACGGCAGACTTCAAGCGCGCGCGTCAGATGCTCAAAGCCTGACTCGACGGGGGCGAACCTGCCTACGACTGCCTCTCTGGCGGTGGCTCCCGGTGGTCGCGCATCCCCGGTCAGGGGTGCGAGGGCGCGTGTTGCGACGGATGGAAGCGCTCAGCGACGCGACGGAGACTCAGGCTCCTCGAGTTTGCTCCAGCGCATCTTGTCGAACCAATGCGCCAGTTTGGCCTGGGAGCGAAAGTCTTCGTGGTCTGCGCGGAGGATGACCTCGTAGCGGCCCGCCACCAGCGCTTGGATCCAATCCGGGGACATCACGCGCCCTTTGTACTTGCCCACCGTCGTCGGCATCGCCTGGTAGAACGCCAGACGCTCAGGTTGGTCGCGCAGGTCATCCACCGTGATCGAGAACAGGCGCCGATCGGGTTCGGTCGAGTGAAGCCAGGCGGCGAAGTGACCGGGCACGCGCGTGCGCTTCTCAAGCCACGAGTACGAGCCGTCCCGCTTGAGACTCGGGAGGACCTCGGCGAGGTCGGAGGTGGAGCGCAGTGGCGGGTTGGGCGCCGCGACCTCCAGGGGCGCTGCAGGTGCGGGTGGGGGTGCGTCTTCCTCGCACGCCACAAACAGGAAGCCGACCAGAAGGGGCGCGAGTGCCATGCGTTTCACAGTCGTGCTCCGGCGTACCGGAAGTACTTGCTCGACAGTGTGACGCCGTGTTCGAGCTCCAGATCGCGGCTGATGGCGACAACGCGCTCCAGGTCCACGCCTGTGTCGTAGCCCATGGCGTCGAGCATGTAGAGCAGGTCCTCCGTTCCCAGGTTGCCGGACGCTCCCGGAGCGTAGGGACAGCCCCCCATGCCCCCTACCGACGAGTCGAAGCTGGTGATGCCGACTTCCAGCGCCTGCACGGCGTTGACGAGTCCGAGCCCGCGGGTGTCGTGCAGATGCAGCGCGACCTGCTCGGTGCCAAACGCTGCCACGGCGCGCGCGCAGCCGTCGCGGACCTGCGGCGGCACGCCCATGCCCGTGGTGTCTCCCAGGGAGATCTGGACCACCCCGGCGTTCAAGAGCGCGTGACCAATGTCGAGTACCCGCGCAAAGTCCACGTCCCCCTCGTAGGGGCACCCGAAGACCGTGGAGATGTACCCGCGCACGGTCAAGCCCTCGCCGAGAGCTGTCTTGGTGACCTCGGTGACGGTGGCGAGCGACTCGGCGATGGAGCGGTTGATGTTCTTGCGGTTGTGCGTCTCGCTGGACGACAGGAACACAGCGATGTGATCCAGACCGGACTGGACGGCAAACTCCAGGCCGCGCTGGTTGGGGACCAACGCCCAGTAGCGCGCGCCTTCGACGCGGCGGATTCGGCGCGCAACTTCCGCCGTATCTGCCATCTGGGGCACCCATTTTGGGTGTACAAAACTGCCAAGTTCTACGTCGCGGAGGCCGGCGTCGACGAGTCGTTCGACCAGTTCCACCTTGGCGGACGCGGGGACACGGACCTTCTCGTTCTGCAGGCCGTCTCGGGGCCCCACTTCAATCACGCGGATTCGGGTGCCCGCGCCGTGGGAGGGAGTTTTGGCTGCAGCCTCGGTTCCGCTCATGCGGGTTTATCTCTAATCGCGCCTGACTGGCGCGTCAACGGGGTCGGAGGGCGCGGGCTGGATCCTGGCGGCCACGGTGACCTCACAGGTTTTCCACAAGCGGCGATCCGGCGGTGGCGGGACCGCCGTGTTCCGTCTGTGGAATGCCTGTGGAAAACTCTGGTGTTGTGTTGCTCCAAGGCCGGTGGGCGCGGGCCTGCCGCCGGTTGACAGGGGTGGCGTTGTGCATAGAGTGTCCGCCACTTCGCCCAATCGGGCACGGACAAAGCTTCAAAGGAGGTGTTTGCATGACGGAAAGCGCTGTCAGCGTCGAGGTCCATGGTCTCACCAAGCTCTACGGTGACGTCAAGGCTCTGGTGGATGTGGACTTCACGGTCCACGCCGGAGAAATCGTGGGATTGCTCGGCCCCAACGGGGCGGGCAAGACGACGACCATGAAGATCCTCACCGGGTTTCTCGGGGCCACGCGCGGCTCGGCCAAGGTCTGCGGATTCGACGTGGCCGAGAACAGCATGGAGGTTCGCCGGCGGGTGGGCTACCTGCCCGAGACCGTGCCCCTCTATGAGGACATGGTCGTCTACGATTACCTGAAGTTTGTCGCGAATATGCGCCAGGTGCCCTCGGGTGAGGTCCATTCTCGGATCAAAGAGACGGCCGATGTCTGTGGTCTGTCCCATATGGCGGGCCGGTTCATTCGCGAAATGTCCAAGGGCTACCGCCAGCGTGTCGGGCTTGCCCAGGCGCTGATCCACAAGCCGGAGGTCGTCATCCTGGACGAGCCCACCAGCGGACTGGACCCGAACCAGATCATCGAGATCCGCGACCTCATCAAAGAGATTGGGCGGGAGAAGACCATCATCTTCTCCACGCACATCCTGCAGGAGGTCGCCGCTGTCTGCGATCGCATCATCGTGATCAAGGGTGGCAGCAAGGTAGCCGACGGCACCGTCGCCGAGCTCGACCGCCGCGTCCGGTCCGAGGAGCGGTACACAGTGACGCTCGCGCCGACGGGTTCCGAGAGCCCGAGCGGTGATGTGGTGCGCGAGAAGCTCGCGGCCCTCGGCGGCGTGGAGCACGTGGACCTGCTGTCGTCGAGCGCGGCCGAGTTCGCGTTTCTCGTGCGCTCCGGTCGTGGGGTAGACATCCGGCACGACGTGTTCCAGTTGGCCACCGACAACGGCCTCGCCCTGCTCGGGTCCGAGCGGGCGCGGCTGACGCTGGAGGACATCTTCCGCAGCCTCACCGGCGACGCGGACAAGCTGGAGGCCGATCTTCGCGGGCGAGCCAGCGCATCGAGCAGTGCGGAGGAGGCAGCCTGATGAACCCTGTTTGGCACATCTACAAGCGCGAATTGGGGCGGTATTTTCACTCGCCCATCGCGTACATCGTCGTCGTCCTCTTCCTGCTGATCACCGGCGGGATGTTCTGGGCGTCGTTCTTTGAGGGCTTTCCGGAGCTCAGCATGCGGCGGTTCTTCGGGGACGCGCCACTGTTCCTGGGCTTCTTTGCGCCGGCCATCTCCATGGGGCTTCTGGCTGAGGAGAAGCGGTCGGGCACGTTGGAATTGCTGATGACGATGCCGGTCTCGGACCTGCAGATTGTCATTGGAAAGTTTGCCGCCGCCATGACGCTGCTCGCCGTGACGCTGGCCTTCACGACGCCGTACGCGTTCAGCATCGGCACCATGGGGGACCTGGACTGGGGTCCGGTGATTGGAGGGTACGCAGGGCTGTTGCTGCTCGGTGGCTCCTACGTCGCCATTGGCATGATGGCGTCGAGTTGGACCCGTGAGCAGATCGTCGCGATCCTCATCGGCTTCTTTTTGTGCTTTGTGCTGTTCATCCTGGACCGGCTGTTCACCAACAGCACGGGCCTGGTGGCACAGACCGCCGAGTACCTCAGCAGCAACTACCATTTCCAGAACATCGCGCGCGGCGTGATCCGGCTCAGTGACGTGCTCTACTACGTGAGCGTCATTGGGATTTGTCTGACCGTCACCCGCAACGCGCTCGCGTCGCGGCGCTGGTAGGAGGGCATCATGAGTCAGAATCAGAACCCCAAGGGCAGCCGCAAGGTCGCCAACCTCCTGGACTCCGGCGTCTTCCTGCTGATCGTCATCGCCATCTTCGTGGTGCTCAACGTGCTGGTCCTGTGGATTCAGCCGGCGAGCTGGACGCGCACGGACCTGACGCGCGACGGCCTCTTCACGCTGTCTCCGGCCTCCAAGTCGATGGTGGAGAAGCTCGAGGAGCCCATGAAGGTGCGGTTCTTCATCACGGAGAACCTCCAATACCCCGACCACAACCTTGAGACGCGGGTCGCGGACCTGCTCACCGAGTACCAGGCGTCGTCCGGCGGCAAGCTGGAGTTCCAGGTCATCCACCCGGAAGAGAAGAAGAGCGCCAAGGACGACAAGGCCGAAGCGGAGATGACCGCGGAGGAGAAGGAGAAGCGCGACGCCGAGGAGAAAGAGGCTGAAAAGCTCGCTGAGCAGGGCCCCAAGGGCTTTGGCTGCCAGAAGATTCCGGTGGGTCAGCGCGGTGAAGACCAGGTCGCGTTGCGCCTGGTCTACCGGTGCATGGCGTTGGTCTATGGCGACCGCACGGAGGTCATCAATGAGGTCAAGGGCACGGACAATCTCGAGTATGAGATCAGCAAGCGGATCAAGCTGCTGACCACGCCCGAGGAGTCTCGGCACAAGGTCGGCTTTGTGACGGGCTACGGCGGTCCAGCGGCGCAGCCTCAGTTCATCGAGTCCCTCAACCAGGCTTTCAGCGGCATCTACGGCGACCTCATCACCTGCGAGCCGGTAGACCTCAGCACCGCGCAGAAGGTTCCGGACAACATTGATGCGCTGGTCATCCTGAACCCGACGCAGGCCTTCAGCGACAGTGCGAAGTTTGCCGTGGACCAGTTCCTGATGAGCGGCAAGGGCGTGGCGTGGATGCAGACCACGCTCGGACCCGACGAGCGGGCGCCGCAGCTCCCCATGCGCAAACCCATAGTGACCGGGCTCGAGGAGGTGTTTGCGTCCTACGGCGTCAAGCTCAATGCCGACCTGGTCATCGACCGGACCAACAACATCGTCAGCCTCATGCTGACCGAGCGCGGTCTGGCGCAGATCTCCAACCCGTCGATGCCGATCTTCACCAACATCAACAACGAGCACGTCATCACCCGCGACGTGCCCACGATGGCCTTCCCGTTGGCGTCGTCCATCACGTTGTTGCCTGCGGCGCTTGAGAACCCGGACATCAAGGTGGTCGAGCTCATCAAGACCGAGAAGGAGGCCGTGGTGCGCTCGAGCGTCTCGTCCATCGACTACGAGTCGTTGGCCGAGCCCAACGACAGCGAGGTGCCGGGCGCGGTGCCGGTAGCCATCGCGGTACAGGGGCCGATGACGAGTTTCTACTCGGACAAGGGCAAACCTGCAGCCGCCCCGGCGAGCAATCCAGCGGAGGGCTTTGCGCCGGAGTACCAGGCGGTGACCAAGGCGCCGGCGGGAGCACGAATCGTGGTCGTGAGCTCGGGCGAGTTCATGTTCCCGAACCCGCGCAGCGGCTTCTCTCGACAGTACTCGGGACTCGGGGCTCTGTTCCTGCTCAATATGATCGACTGGCTCGTACAGGACGAGGACCTCATCACCATCCGCGCCAAGGGCATCCCTAGCGTGCTGGAGGGCGTTGAGTCCGACGACCACGCTGTCTACCAGGCGGCCAACGCGGTCGGCGTACCGGCGCTCTTCGTCCTGTTTGGTGTCGCGTTCTGGTTTGTGCGCCGCGAACGGCGCCGTTCCCTGACCCTCTGAGGCCATCATGAAGAAACCAACACTCATCGCGGGCGCGGTGCTGCTGGCGCTTGTGGTTGCCGCAGCAGGCTGGAAGCTCTCCGGCGGCGAGAAGTCCACGGAGCCGGACGCCGGCTACGAAGTCCCGAAGCTGGACGACCTGGACAAACTCGAGATCGTCGAGGGCGAAAAACGGACTGTCCTGGTCAAGAAGGACGGCAAGTGGCGGCTGGCCGAGCCGATTGATTTCCCCGTGGACAAGGTCGCAGCCGAGGACCTGGACAAGGCGTTCGCCAATGGACTGGGCACCGACCTCAAAGGCCTTGGCGACGACCCGGCCAAGTACAGCCTGGGCGACGACGCGCCCACGGTGACGGTCTTTGCCGGCGGCGCCCAGAAGGCGAAGTTCGCGCTGGGCAATGAGGTGGACATCAAGGCCACCGGCGCAAAGCGGACGTGGATCCGACCCGAGGGCAAAGGTATCTTCCGGGCACAAGCAGGTCTGCGGACGGTGCTGCTGCGCGACCTCGAGAAGTGGCGCTACAAACAGATCACGAACTTCAAGGAGGACGACGTGACGGGCGTCGTCATGAACTACGACGGCCTGAAGGTGACGCTGGCGCGCAAGGCGGGTGACAAGCCCGAGGGGGCCACAAAGAGCGTAGGTGTCTGGACGGTGACCGACCCCCCCGGCGTCGAATTGGACTCCGGTGCGGTGGACCGCTGGGTCGGGGCTGTGGGCCGCCTGCGCATCGACAAGTTTCAGGACGATGCGCAGCCCGCTGCTGCGGGTCTCGACAAGCCGCGCGCGACCTATACCATCACGACGAATACCGGTGACGTCGTCCTCCACATTGGTGGAGACCTTCCGGCTGTGGAGGCCAAGGAGGGTGCGCGCAAAGAGGAGCCGGACACGTACCTGAGCCTGGCCGGCGAGAAGTGGATCTACTCTGCCAAGGCATGGGGCGTCCGCAGCGCGTTCAAGAAACTCGGCGACCTCCGCCCCAAAGAGGTGCTGACCCTGGAGAAGGAGAAGATCGTCAAGCTGCGCTTCACGCCGGACGGCGAGGAGACTCCCATTGAGGTCATCAAGGGCGAGAAGGGCTGGGTGGTGGTAGGTCGCGAGTCAGAGAGCGCCGATCAGTCTCTGATCGACGCGCTGCTGCGGACGGTGACAGCCTTGCGTGCAAGCAAGTTGGCGGAGTCCAACCAGACCGTGGGGCAACTTGGACTGGCACCGGAGAGCCGCCACCAGATCGTCATCGGTATGGACGGGTCCGAGTCTACCGTGATCAACCTCGGTTCCTCCGTGGAGGGCAAGGACGACCGCTGGGCCCAGGTCGGAGACGGGCAGATCTTCCTGTTGGCTGGGTTCAACGCCAAGAAGCTCACCCCGAAGATCGACGCCCTGATTCGCAAGCCAGGGGACGCGCCGGCGAGCAAGCCAGGTGGAATGCCGCCTGGCATGCAGGGCCTGCCGCCTGGCATGCAGGGCCTGCCGCCTGGCATGCAGGGCCTCCCCCCGGGTTTCCCCGGCGGCGCCCCTCCCAAGCGGTAGTACCGCCCGGTCCGTGCTGGCACGGCGATCGAGGCCTCCGAGGCAGTGGGCGATGTCCGTGCTGGCGCAGCCACAACGCATCCGAGGCGTCCGGATCGAGCTGCCGCCTCAAACGCGGGTTTGGGTGCGTTCAGCGCCGATTACGAGGTGACAGGTCAGGCCTCGACGGTCTCTTCCGGCGCGTCCTCGTCCGGGGCTGCCTCGGTCGGCTCTTCCACCAGCACAGGCGTCCCGTCAGGGTTCAGCATCTGTTGGGACTCCGCGTCCCACCGGGCGATCACAGGCTTCTCCCACTCGGTGCCCTTTGCCGCCTCATAGGCCAGCTTCACCGACGCGAAGTCCGCGAACTTCGGGTCCTCTGCCGCGCCTTCGGTCTTGGCTACGGACACGCGCTCGAAATCCGTGATGAGGTAGCCAGCGTCCGACTTCCGGGCTCCCACCACTTCGAACTCAGCGCTGGGCCGACGACGGTCCTCAAGGCCGCGGGCCGCCATGATCCAGATGCTGTCGCCCAGCAGCCTGAACCGCCGCAGCTCCACCTCACCACCAAGCGGCGCGTTGTCAGAGCTCTCGCGGGCGACCTCGATGAACGACTCCACGTTCGGGAAGCGGTCCTTGACGCTCGACCCTTCGTCGAAGGCCTCGTAGAGCAGCTTCCAGTCGCGGCGGTTCACGATCTGACGAATGCCTTTGAACCAGAGATAGGCGTTCTGGTCAGCGTTGATGAACTTGTCGAGACTGATCGTCTCGCGTTCGGTCTGCTCGGCGATGAGCTGCTTCTGAAAGCAGCAGCGCTTGAATTTCTTCCCGCTGCCACAAGGGCAGGGGTCGTTGCGGCGCACGCCGCTGAAGTCGACGGTCATGTCAGATCTGATCCCAAGAATAGAGGTCTTGCTCGTCCAGGACGATGCGGACCTTTGCTGGTGAGAAGATGTCGCGGGCAGCGGCTACCACCTCGTGGTTGGCCAGCACCTCACGTGCGCTTGCCCGAAGCCCGTTGGCCACCTCGGTCGCCTCGTCGTGCAACGAGCGTTGTTCGTGTTCGACCGCGGCGTCGGTCACGGCGAACCGTACGGTCCATCGTTCGTTCCAGATGTCCGCCAGGGCGGTCGTCGCAGCCATGGACAGCGCCAACCCGTTGACCTGCTCGTTGACGAGGAAGTGGTGTTCCTCCGCGAACAGGAGGCTGATGTAGCCGGGCCTCACCTCCGCGATGCGGGCGTGAAGGCACCAGGGTGGACACTGCCCATTGTCCCCTCGCAGGGCGCGGACCGCGGACTTCCAGGCCTCGCGAGCCTCCGCAGGGTCCAACGGCTCCCGGTCGGGCGGCTCGGCCTGGACTGGCGCGGGGCGGGAGGTCGCCGCCGTCGCCGGAGACCGCTGTGAGGGGGCGCGGCCGGGAATGGCCACAGGGCCGGTTTGAATCTGACGCCGTCGCGCGGGCGCCGATGCCTCGGGCGGTGGTACCGCCGCCCGAGGCGGCGGTTGGGATTCACTCGCCGACCCGGCGGAGTTCTCGTCGCCAAATGGCGGCGGCTCCGGCCCCGGGGGTCCAGACAGCACCCTCGGTGCGTCGTCGTCGTCGTGCGGCGGCGGTTCCATCAAGGCGTGCCCGCCAACGCCGTTTCCGTCCGTTGCCGGCTTGGGTTCACCCGCCAAAAGGGCAGCAGTCGCTGCCTCCGCCGATGGGCCGAACTCCACGACTGGGGGAGCGGAAGCCATCACCGGCGCCTCCTGCGCCGCTGGTGGTGCGGCCGCCGTCGCAGGTGCCTCTGGTACGAGAGGCGCGGTGGCCGCACTCTCCGTGCGTGCCGCGGCTTTGGAAGTGGGTGCGGCGGCTTCCGCAGTGGGTGCGGCGGCTTCCACCGTGCGTGCGGCGGCTTCCGCAGTGGGCGTCGGGGCGGTTCCGGCAGGGGCCTGCGGTGCGCCGGCTTCCGCAGTGGGCGTCGGGGCGGCTCCGGCAGGGGCCTGCGGTGCGCCGGCTTCCGCAGTGGGCGTCGGGGCGGCTCCGGCAGGGGCCTGCGGTGCGCCGGCCGGCGGCATTGGGACAGAGCCTGGAGCCGCGGCGTTGCCCCCGCCCTCGGGCGGATCCCCGATGAGGATGCCCGACTCGAGAGTCTCCAGGCGCTTGATCAAAAGATCGATGGGTACCAGCGGCTCGATGCTCGCCATCTTCACCAGCGCCATCTCGAACAGCAGTTTGGGCCAGGTGGACTGGCTCATCTCTTCCGCAGCCTGCACCATCAGGTGGAATGAGCGGTGGAGGACCGACGGCTCGACAGAGCCGACCTGGTCGCGCGCGGTGGCGAGCTCAGAGTCCGTGAAGTCGGTCATGCGACCGCCACCGCCCGTCACGCGGACCACCGTCAGGTCTCTCTGGTGGGCCACCAGGGCAGCGGCGAACTGCTGCACGTCGTGGCCGCTGTGGTGCACCTCGTCCAGGATCGCCAATGCCGTCTCCACGTCTCCACCCAGCAGCGCGCCGCTGAGGCGGAAGAGCAGCTCGCGGCTGGCGACGCCGAGAATCTCGGCGACCTCGGCCTCGGTCACCCGGCCACTGGTGAAGCTGACGACCTGGTCGGTCAGGCTCAGAGCGTCGCGTCCGCCTCCGTCGGCCTGTCGGGCGATCAGGCTCAAGGCGGCGGGCTCTGCGCTGATACCCTCCGACGCGGTGATCTTCTCCAGGAGGCCGACGATCTTACGGATGGGGATGCGCTTGAAGTCGAACCGCTGACACCGACTCAAGATCGTCACCGGGATCTTTTGCGGTTCCGTTGTGGCAAAGATGAACTTCACGTGAGACGGAGGCTCTTCCAAGGTCTTCAACAGGGCGTTGAAGGCCTCGGTCGTCAGCATGTGCACCTCATCGATGATGTAGATCTTGTAGCGGTCCCGGCTGGCGGAGTAGTTGACCCCCTCCCTCAGCTCCCGGATCTCACCCACGCCGCGGTTTGACGCACCGTCGATCTCAAACACGTCCACAGCGGTCCCACGACTGATCTCGTCACAGGACACGCAGTTGTAGCACGGCGTCGCCGTGGGCCCCGTTTTGCAGTTGAGGGCCTTGGCCAGGATGCGTGCCGTGGAGGTTTTGCCGACGCCGCGCGGCCCACAAAACAGAAACGCGTGCGCGACGCGGTCCTGGTGGATCGCGTTGGTAAGCGTCCTGGCAACATGTTCCTGCCCCACGACGTCCTCAAAATGCTGAGGGCGCCACTTTCGGGCGAGGACGACGTACGACATGGCGTTTCCGGTGGGTTTGGGGGCGCGGCTACGAAGTCAGAGCGAGCGGGAATCAGAACGGAATGTCGTCCTCGTTGAAGCCGGGATCGCCACCGCCCTGGTTGCCGCCCCCCGAGTTGCCGCCCCCCGAGTTGCCACCCCCCGAGTTGCCACCACCCCGGTTG
>CALBXO010000837.1 GCA_937890335.1 uncultured Pseudomonadota bacterium
GGTAGGGGCTCCAATGGGTGATTCGGAGATAGCGGTGCGGCGAGTCTCTGATCTGACCGGCGGCGTCCGCAGTTTTGTACTCTCTTGGGTAGGCCCACAGGATGGTGGGCCACGGACCGTCTCCCGTCGCCGGGCGGTACAATGTCGCGGTCAGGGGGATGCCGTCGTCTCGCTTGTACTCGATGATCTCTTTGCGGATCGCCCGCATCTGGGGCGTTGGGTCAACGCCGACAGTGAGATGGTAGAACGGCTTCGGTGCGCCGATTCGCAGGAGACTCAATTCCGGCGGCGTGGTCTCGCTCTCGCGCGCGAGCAACAGCCGGGTGGCATCGGGGTCCATGATCGCTACGAGCTGCTCGTAGCGAGGCGGTGTGGACTGCCAGATGCGCTCCGATTCGCCGGTGTCGAGATTAAACCGATCCAGGAACGGTTCGTTGCCGCGTGGTGACGCCCCCGAACCGGCGAGGTAGAGGCTGTTGCCGTCGGCGACGCGGCGAAGCACGGAGCGCCCGTATTGGTTCCGCGTCGTCAAGGGAACGCCCGGGTCGGTGTACCTGTCTTCCCAGTTGCGGTCCCACACAACCTGCACGTCGTCACTGTCGATGGCCGCGCGCACGACCTTCAGCCGGCGCGTGCGGTACCAGCTGCTGGTCACCAGGTTCAGGTCGTCCCCGCCCCAGTAGATGCCCCCGTACCTCAACTCGGTCTCGAGCCAGCGGCGCGGTGCCTGGTCAAAGGGGGCATCAAAGAGGAACACCCGGTCCCTGAACTCGACCTCGCGTGCGCCGTCGCCGCCGTCGATCGCTTCTGCCCAGGCGAGCTGCGCGGGCGCGTCGGGACGCCAATGTACGCCGCGCGGTCCGAGCCGAGTGGAGCCATGGGCGATGGGGATGGACTCGGCCAGCGGGAGGTCAGCGACGACGTGCACGACGTTGCCCTTGCGGTCCAGCACGCTGGTGCGTCGAGGGAAGCGGCCCTCTCCCACCTGGTAGGAGAACGGTCGATGCAGCTCATCAATGACCACGTATTTGCCATTGGGCGACGGCGAGACGCGCACGATCAGCCCCACGGGACCGAAAGCACGCGTCTTGCCCGCCAGCGACACCCGCGCGAGGCGGCAGGTCAGGAAGTGCTCAAAGAGCGCCTCATCGTGTTCGGAGGAGAGCATGTCCTGGTACGTGCGTGCTGGGCGCGTCTCACCAAACGACTCCTGGATCACCGGCCCGTGAGGCACCGCGGGCACCGGCGGCGGTGGCCCTCTGCGGGCTGGCGCGAGCCGCGCAATCAGACCACTGCTGTCCGGTTCCCAGCAGAACGGCGAGTCGACCAGCTCCACCAGCCTCGGGCCGACCAACGGCCGCGCCTGGGCAGAGCGGACGTCGAGCAACCAGAGGGAGAGGCCGGACGCCTCGGCCAGCCCCAGGGCGACCCAGAGACCGTTGGGGGACCACGCAAGGCGACGGACTCTCGGGTCCTCGGGCAGCCCGTTGATGGCGCGCTCCGTGCCGCTCTCCACATGAAAGAGCGCAAGATCGCCCCAGTGGCTCGCGCGGGCGTGACCGCCGGTGTCCGGATTGATTCGCAGTCCAGCGAGCCTCAGCTCCGGCGCCGCCACCACCTCGATCGACGGGAGCTCGGCCGCGCAGGTGCGCACCGCCCAGATCTTGCGCGGGCAGATGGAATACTGTGGTTGGGCCGGAGCATGAACTACGGACGCGACGATCTCGGACGGGGTCTGGTATGGCAACATGGCCGTGGTTTATACCCCAGGACGCAGCCCGCGTCGCACCTGGAGCGAACATGATAAGCCCCGAGACCACCACCATCATCGCGAACCCACGTGCCGCGGCCGGCCGGGTGGAGCGTGAGTGGGACGAGATTGTCCGCGCGGTGCGCGGTGCGCTGGGCGACCTGATGATCGTCCGGACGCAGCGAGCCGGTCACGCGGAGCAGCTCGCGGCCGAGGCCATCGCCGCCGGCTCCACTTGTCTGCTGAGTCTCGGGGGTGACGGAACCCACCACGAGGTGATGAACGGCATCGTGGCGCACCAGCCTGGACCGGGCGCTGTCGCGATGGGGGTGCTGCCCGCCGGAACCGGAGGGGATTTCCGCAAACTCCTCGTGGGAACCCAGGACATCCCCACCGCCGCCCGTGCGCTGGCGACAGCCGAGCAGGCGCTGGTCGATGTGGGCTGGATGGAGTTCCTCTCCTCCGGCGGGGAGCGACGGGAGCGGCATTTCCTCAACATGGTCAGCTTTGGCGTCGGCGGGCTGGTGGATGAGTACGTGGAGCGTGCGCCCAAGCATCTCGGTGGCAAGATCACGTTCCTGGCTGCGACGCTGGCTGCGTTCATCTCCTACCGCCACGCCACGGTCCGCCTCACCATTGACGGCGCCGAGGTCGGTGAATGGACCGTCAACAACATCAACGTCTGCAACGGACGGTACAGCGGCGGTGGCATGTTGCACGCGCCCATGGCCCGGCTGGCGGACGGCCTGTTTGAGATCATCGTGTACGAGCGGTCCTCGCGCTTCGCCGACGCGCGCACCATGCGCAAGATGTACAAGGGAACCCATTTGGACGCGCCCTCAGTCCACCACTTCCGTGGCGCCGAGGTCGTGGCGGAGTTGGTGGGGACCCGGAAAGCGCTGCTCGACATCGACGGGGAACCGCTCGGCCGCATCCCGGCCACGTTCAGGGTCGTCCCCTCCGTCCTGCGGCTGCTCAACCCGCGCTCGGACGTCTTGTAGGTCGGGTCGGACCCGTCAGAGGTCGTTGGCGATGAGGTAGAACCAATTGGCGAACGGGATGGCGATGAGGACCCCTCGGACTGTCCACGTAAGGCCCCGCGTCATACGTAGATCGAGCTCCTTGTCCCCGATGTAGAGCCAGAGGCTCACCAGGCCCCAGAGGAGCAGCGCGAACCACCCGATTGCGATCATCGGGCTGAAGTAGAACGCCTCGAAAAAATCCCCGTGCAGGAGATTTACGGTGGCGCGCGTGCCGCCGCACCCCATGCAGGGGACCCCCACCAACGTCTTGAAGCTGCACCGCGCCAGAGTCATCGTGCCCGATTCCACAAGCCAGCCACCTACGGGCAGCAACAGCATCGGCAGCGCGAGGATGGCGCCCAGCGGCGTCTGCCCAGGGCGGCGTGGATGGATGGTCAGACTCAGGGGTGCGGGCGTACTGCTCATGGTCTCGCTGTTTCTACTTCCGACACCAAACGGTTGACCACTCCGGGATGTTTCGTCAAACCCATGGCATGGCCAAGGACGACCCCGAAGACACCCGAACCTACCGCCGCAACGTTGGCGTCGTGCTACGTCGTGCTGACGGCAAGATCCTCATGTGCGAGCGCATCAACAAGGCGGGCGCGTGGCAGTTCCCACAAGGCGGGGTCAAGCGCAAGGAAGAACGGCTTGACGCCCTCTGGCGCGAGATTGAAGAGGAGCTTGGGCTGGTTCCGCCGGAGCAGTTTTGCACGGTCGTCGGCTACGGACCCGAGGTGACGTACAGGTTCCGGGGCAAGGCGCGCGAACGCATTTCGCGCAAATACAAAGGCCAGGCGCAGATGCTGTACCTGATGGATTACCACGGCACGGACGAGGACTTTGATCTGGAGTACGACGACCATCCGGAGTTCCGCGCCTTTCAGTGGGTGACGGTGCAGGAGGCGATCGAGATCATCTGGAAGATCAAACGCCCCGTGTTCGTCGCCACTGTGGAAGCGCTGGGCATGCTGTGATCCCGCCGGCGATCGCCGCCGCCTTGGAGGCCGCGCTGGGCGCGGCGTTCGAGCGGGTCCGGCCGGTGGGCGGCGGCTGCATCAACGAGGCGGTGTGCGGTGAGGTCGCCGGTCGCCCGGTCTTTGTGAAGTTCAACCGCTCCAGCCCAGCCGGAATGTTCGCCGCCGAGGCCGCCGGACTGCGGGCGCTGCGCGCCACCGGCACCCTGCGCGTGCCCGAGCCGCTGGCCTGGTCCGATTCTCCCGCGTTTCTCGCTCTCGAGTACATCCACGCCGGTTCCGCGCCGTCGCGGCACGTGGGCACGCTGCTGGGGCGAGGGTTGGCCACCCTGCACCGGCGGGCGCAGCCCGGATACGGCTGGGACTCCGACAATTTCATCGGGACTCTGCGCCAGGACAACACGCGGCGCCCCACGTGGCCGGCATTTTTTGGCGAGCTGCGCCTCGCGCCCCAACTGGAGATGGCCGCGCGCGCTGGCAGACTGAGCGCGCCAGAGGCGCGGGCCGCCGAGAAGTTGATTGCGCGACTTGGCGACCTGCTCCCAGCCGACCCCGCGCCGTCGCTGTTGCACGGGGATCTCTGGGGCGGAAACTACATGGTGGACGCGGCCGGCGAGCCCGTGCTCATCGACCCTGCCGTCTACTGTGGAGACCGCGAGGTGGAGCTGGCATTCACCGAGCTGTTTGGGGGCTTCGACGCGAGCTTCTACGCCGCATACGACGAGGCCTGGCCGCGCCACGCAGGGTACGCGCAGCGCCGGGACCTCTACAACGCCTACCCGCTCCTGGTCCACGTGAACCTGTTTGGCGGGGGGTACCGCGGCCAGTTCATGGCCACGGTCGCGCGCTATTCCTGAATGATGACTTCGTCGCCGAACACCACGGTGTCCTTGTCGGACCAGAACGGCGGCACGACGGTGTCGATCTCGGCCTCACTGCCCGCCTTGCGCCACTGATCGCGCAAGCCGCGGGCCTCGTCAGCCTCGCGGTGTGTGACGATCACGGCGGCGTCGCTCTCACGATCCACGCGCACGCTGACGTGCACGATCTCCGCGGGGCGGTCGGTGCCGATGAAGTAGTCCGCTTCGGGGAGCTGGCGCAGATCGTCGAGCTCCACGATCTGCTCGAGACCATCGCGCAGCGAGCGGACCACAACGCTGTCGCTGCCCGCCTTTGCCACGATGACCACGTCGTCTGTCACCTCACCCGTCTCCAGGAGATAGATGCGGTGCGGGGCGATGCCGCGGGCCTCCATCAGGAACATGAGCCGGCGGTTCTCCTCGACGAGGTCGAGGTAGGCCTGCGCGTCGCGAAGATTCGTCGTGCGAAACACGATCTCCCCGGCTTCGTTCACGATGCGGCAGTGACGCGCGCCCTTCACGATCGTGAGATCGGTCAGGCGAGTGCCCGGCTCGTAGTCGGTGAGTTCGAGACTCTGATCTTCGTTTGTCTTCGTCATTCGGGACTGCAACACAAGGTACGGAATGTCGGTGGTCTCAGAAACTGGACCCCGTCGGGCCACACCGCATGCCATACCCCATGATCCACGTCAAGCCTTGTGCCGATCGTCAGGCCCCCCTACCTTGGTTGGGATGCGCCGACCGCTCGACTTTGATTACCGGGGAGATCTCTCCGGAGCCTCGCGACAGCTGACCCGCCATCTGGGTCGCGTCGCGCTGATGCAGGGGTGGGCACGCCGTGTGCGAGAAGAGGGTCGGACCGGCCCTTGGCTCGCTCTCCTGATCGGTTATTTGTCCGGGTTGGCGCTGCTGGTGCCCCTGGGGCCGAGTCCCTGGTTGGGGCTGCTCCTGCTTCACCTGGCGTACGTCCCCCTGGCCGCGGTCTTCTGGCGGGCGAGCTTTGGCCTACCGCGCGCGAGCCAGGACCGCATTCATCGGCTGCAGGAGTGGAGCGAGCGGCTGCGGTTGGCCCTGCCAGAACACAGCGCCGTGGACGTGCAAGCACGGCTGGCCCACGCGGGCTGCGGTGGCGGCAAGACCTGCGGCGCCCCGTGGGTGGACGCGTTTGTGTTTCTCCCGGACGGCGGCACCATCGAGGTCGGGGTGACAGACGGTCGCACCTGCCCGCTGCTGCGCGACGCGGTTCCGCACGGCAGCACCATGATAGAACTTCGTCTGCTCGGAGAGTCGGCCGGCGAGCTTGCGCGCATTGTGCAAGCCGTCGCGCGGCTGGGCGACCCGCCGGGATTCATCACGCGGGTCGTGGAGCCGGATGGACCCAGCCGCCTGCGCTGGCGCCTGGAGCAGAAGCGCAACACCACCGGCGACACATTGCCGGTGTGGCCGCTGGTGCGGCTGGCGCGCCTGCGGGGCACGCGCCTGGCCCCCCCCGCGGAGGAAGCCATCGAGATCGAACCGGCGACGGCTGTGGCGATGGCGGAATCAAACCCCCGCTACGCGTTCGGAGACCCGCTGTTCGACACCAGCGTCCAGATGCCGCTGTGGCGCAGGGGCCAGCCGCTGGAGGCGTCCCTGGAGCGCGCGTGGGAGAACCTCCGCGTCACCGTGCCCTGCCCGTCCATTACGACTGCAGCGACGTTCCTGGTCGTCAACGGTGCCCTCGCCGCGGCGACGGCCGCCGTGCTGACACTGTCCGGGGTCGCCTTGGGGCTCGGGACATTGCTCAGCAGCGTGTGGCTGTGCGCGGTCGTGTGCGCGACCGTATTCGGCGGATTTCACCTGGTTCAGATTCCGTGGAGGCTGGTGCGCCGTGGCGGGACGCGTGGCCGGACGCCCACCGGGCGAGTGGCCGTTGATTCGGACGGGGTTCACGTCTTCTCGGGCGGGCCGTCGAGTGTGCGGATATCATTTGCGACCGCCTCACATGTGCACGTCACGCGGGATCCGGTCGCCACCGACGGGACGCTGGGCATTCACCTGACGCTGGTTCAGCGGCGCGACGGAGATCTGGTCCGGACCGGCGTGTCCACGCGGGTGCCAGAATCCCCGGAGATCCTCTGCCTGCCTGCCAAATTCGAGCACTACCCGGAGCTCGACGTGGCAGGGTTTGCGCTGTTGTGGGAGACCCTGCGTGACGTGGGCGACGCCCATGGCAGCGTGGTCCCAGCGCCGCCGGAGTTCGTTCGTTCGTACCGCGCCAGCCCGGACCCACGACCGCTGGCCCACACCAAACAGCTCGCGCCGGTCAGAGGGTGAGGGTGGCGGCTCGGGCCATCAACTCGCGCCGTGAATCCTCGACTTCTTCCCGCGGCAGGCCGCCGGCTTCGAGCTCCTCATCGGTGCGCGTCAACAACGCATCGTAGAACTTCATGCCGCGGTTGAGCACATCCGGGTTGTCTCCCGCCAGGTCCAATACCTTGAAGAATGAGTCCTCCGCGTCGTCAAACCGCCCGGCCATCTCCGCATAGCTGACGACATCCAATTCGCCCTGTAGGTATTGCGCCAGGTTCTCGTCACTGCCTGAGGCGTCGTAGAGCGCCAGCGCGCGCTCGGTGGCCTCCCCAGCGATGCTCCACGCCTCCTCCGGCTCGCCGGTATTGGCCAGCGCGCGCGCCAGATGGGTCAGGATCTCGACCAGGATGGGGCTCACGTCCGGGTTTCCATCGTCCGAGAGGCCGCGCCCGTCCTCGGCGGCACGGCGCAGCGTGGTGGCGCCTCCCTCCAGGTCTCCGTCGCCGAGCTGGCACGCGCCCAGATGGTACAGCGCGAAGGTGCGCATCAGCGCGACGTTGGGCCCCTCGCCCAGCTCGTCAAAGAGCTCCACGGCGCGCTTGCTGGACTCGATGCCTTCCTCGACCCTCCCGGTCGCAGCGTGGATGCCCCCCACGTTCACGAGGATGGTGCCCCGCTCCATGAGGACTGGATGCTCGCCGCGTTGGGCCAGCTGGTCCGCAGCGTCCAGCGCCTTGCGGTAGTTCTGGAGCGCCGTCGCCGTGTCTGACGTGCGGGTGGCGATCATCGCCAGTTCGCGGAAGACCGTGATTCGCAGCGTGAGCACGTCGTCGGTGATGGTGAGCGCCGACGCCAGGACGACGCTCGCCTCACGCAGCTTGTCCTCGGCGTCCACGAGGCGATTTTCCCCGACCGCGGCCGCCCCGTCGGAGATGAGCTCGCGGGTCGTTTTGAGCTGCTTTTCGAGCCAGTTGTCCTTGAGCATTGCCGGGTCCCGTCCTCTTTTTCCTCAATCCGTCACCGGAAGTTCCGATGGGAAATTGTCGGCGGTGGGTCGCGTAGTCAAGCGCGGTTCGACCACATGGGGTTCGACTCCCTGAAATTTCACCCCTGGGCGAGCCATCAGGACGATGTGCGCGCCCCCCGGTCGTCTGGAGACGAAGAAATGTCCAGTTTCAACGAGCGCGCCGCGCTGACCACTGTCTGCTGTGTATTCCTCCTGACGGCTGCAGCGTGTGGCGCAGACGTCGATACGGACTCCGTGGAGACCGGGAGCGCCGCTGTGATGAGCGTCGCGGATGTGGCCCCGGGCTCCGCCGACGCCCCGCAACGCAACGGCGCCACCCGCCGAGCCAACCCCGGCGCGGACCGGGTGGAGAAGCGCAGCGGTGCCAACTTCGAGCAGCTCGGAGCCTACCGGGACGACGCGCCCGAGCTTCCGCGCGTGGGAAACTACACCTTTGAGCGGCTGGTCCTGGCGACGACGGGCGGTGCACAGGCCTTCGAGTCCGATGCGCCCGGTGACACCTGGATCGGGACGCTGAAGCTGGACTCGGCCAACGAATACGTGCTCGACGCGCGCCATGTAGTGGACGGGCGGTTTGAGCGCAGCGTTCAGTTCGCGGGCATGTACCGTGTGGCCGGCGGATACATCGACTTCGCCGACGAGCGCGGTCGGTTCCTGTTCCGCATGACCTACGAGCTCCACCGCGCGACGGACACCCTCTACCTGCGCCACGACCCGAATGGGGGCGCCGCAGACGAGGGGCAGATTATCGGGGTCGTCGCCAAGCACATCTGAGGCGCGCCCAGCGACGCAGACACGTGCAGTGGCGACGGACATCCGTCGCCATTTGCCGTTCCGGGCTACTTCTGGAGCACATCCCATTTGGGACGCTTCCAGGAGCTGCGCAGCGCGTCCACATCGCGAGGCAGGGATGTACTGCCCTTCTCCACCCCATCCAGGAAGTACACAAAGTCAAACAGCTGCTCGGGGGTGCCGTAGGTCTCGTCAAACTGCCGGACGATGTCGTTGGCGGGCAGCGTGGTGCGGCCCATGACCCGGACCAACTCCAGATCCACACCTGGTTTGCCTTCGTCGGGCTGCCACGCTTTGTAGACAAGCTCCGTGCACACGATGCTCTCGTCCGTCAGGAAGTCGAAGTTGAAGTCGTACGGTTTCCCGATGTGCGTGAACGCCCGCTCAATGGCCTGCGCCTTGGCGACTTTGTCCTGGCGAGGACGAAGTATGCCGACGTAGTCGCAACCGACCCCGTGGCTCAGCGTGGTAAACAGCACGCCCTCGGAGAGTGCCTCCGCGATCCGGCGCGGTTCCCCGTGCTCCTCTTCCCCATAGCTCGCCCACGCGGAGGGATGCTTGGCAGCCAGATGGTCCGCGAAGTCGCCTCCGTACTTTGCCTTGACCGCCGCGTCGTCAAAGTACGCGCGCAGCTCTTCTTGTGACCCGAGGTACAGCTCTGCGTGCGGCCAGAATCCGGGGAGGCCGACGTTGCTCAGGTACCAATTGTGCCGCGCCACGACCACGTCACCGGGTTCCATCAGGGCATGCATCTTGTCGATCTGTTCCGGGTGGATCAGGTGGTTCTTGAGCCGGCGGACCTTGGTGTCGCCCATCCACTCCGCGACCTTGGATTGCAGCGGGAACCACGAATCGAACGTCGTGTCGCGCGCGATGTCGTACGCGTTGTAACTGAACTCAACGAGGGCCCGCTCCTTGAGCTGATCGCGCACCTGCTCGTCGTAGGACTCGACCCGCTTGAAGAAGGGCCCGACGATGGGATCGGTCGCCAGCTCGTCCTCGATGATTCGCGCCACGACCTGCCGGTAGTACTCCCGCCCTCCGAGGAATTTGGAGACGGCCTTGACGTGAATGACGTTGTATTTGAGTGCCGCGAACGCCCTGGGCGGAATCCCCAGGTTCGGCGTGCTCTCGTCGAGAATCACCTCCAGGGGCTTGCTGGGCACGGTCATCTCAATGAAGCGCAGCCCGTGCCGATACTGCACGAGGAATGCCGCATAGCCCGCCAGGTAGGCCCGCACATGGGCGGGGCGGCGGGTCGCGAGGTTGAATTTGTGAAACCCCTTCCAATACGCCTTGGTGGCGTCCAGGGCCCACATATAGTCCAGCACCGTCCGCCAGATCTCTCGCAGCTCCGCCTTCTGCGCGTCGTTGAGGTCGACCACTGCATCTTCCTTTGGGAACAATTCTGGCCTGGTCGCGGCGTAGTCCAGGGCGCGCTGGAGCCCCTGATCGTAGCGCTTGATCAGCGCCAGATCGTCGTGAAGCTTCTGGTCGAGCTCGGCGTCTGTGAGCGAGTGGAGGTCACGTCCAGAGGCCGGTGCGTTGGTTTTGTTGCAACCCTCGCAACCGCTTACAAGGACCACAGCGACGGCAAGCACAGCAATGAGAAGGCGTGTCTTCATGGGCGGAAGATACCATAGGGTCCTTGCGGGCGCTTGCCGGTTCAGTCCAGAGTAGCGCCGTGACGTCCAACGTGATTCCCACAGAGCCGCCGGAGGCCGTGCCGTTGCTGCCGCCCGAGGTCGAGGCGGGGGGCGTGATCGCAGCCTTCCAGCGCACAGCGACGGCCTTCCCTGACCGCGGCATCGACCTCTACGACCGATCCGGCGTCAAGCACTTTCAAACCTACGCGCAGCTGCTAGACGGCGCCAACGCGGTCGCGACGCAGCTTCTGGCGAGCGGTCGGCGACCGGGCGACAGGATCCTGGTCGCGCTGCCGAGCGGCTTTGATTTCATCAACGTCTTCTTCGGCGCGCTCATGGCACGGATGCAGCCCATCCCGGTGCCGCCGCCCCGACCGGACACCGTAATGTCGAGCTACGTCGGGCTCGTGCAACGCCTGGCCGGGCGCCTGGAGACGGCAAACCTGGTCACCGCGAGCGCCGCCGACGGGCCTCTCCTGGCGCTGGCGGAGGTCGATCACGGGTTTGAGTGGGTCATGCCCGTGGATCGCCTGCTGCGCTTTGGCGACGCAGAGGTGCAGGGCCAGGCGCCAGACTGGACGGTGATTCGTCCCGACCACACCGCCTACATCCAGTGCTCGAGCGGTTCCACGGGGTCGCGCAAGGCGGTCGCTCTCAGCCACCGCAACCTGCTCGTGAGTGTCGCCGATGTCGGGCGGGCGATCGCTGTGCAGCCCGACGACGTCGGCGTCAGTTGGCTGCCGCTCTACCACGACATGGGACTGGTCGGCGCGCTGCTCTTCTCCGTAGCCTGGGGCATCCCCCTGGTCATCGTCCACCCCGAGCGCTTCCTGCGTGCGCCGCACGAGTGGCTCGTCGCGATCACGAACCACGCCGGCACGGTGACGCTGTCTCCCGATTTTGGGTTCCACTATTGCGCGCGCCGCGCGAAGGAGTCCGATCTCGAAGGGTTGGATCTCAGCAGTTGGCGCGTCGCCCTCTGCGGCAGCGAACCCGTTCAATTGCCGCACATCCGCACTTTTGAGAGGCGGTTTGCGCCCCTGGGTCTGAAGGAGAATACCGTCGTTCCGGTGTACGGGCTCGTGGAGTCTACGCTCGGCGTCAGCTTTGGGCGCCTCGGCGATGGACGGCGCATCCTCAAGCTCGACCGGGAGAGGCTGGAGACGGCAGGCGAGGTCCTTGAGGTCGGCGAAGAGACGGCGGGCGTGGAGATGCTCAGCCACGGACCGCCGATGGACCACGTGGAGGTTCGCATCGACGATGAGGACGGCGCAGCGCTGGCGCAGGGCCACGTGGGCGAGATTCACGTGCGCGGGCCCACTGTGATGCTCGGCTACGTCGACGACCTCAAGACGAGGGCCAAGTCCGCGCTCGACAACGTCAGCGACGAGTTCGTGATGGGCACTTCGACCACCGGCGAGTTCGTGCTTCACGCGGAGGACCCGGCCAAGCGCTGGATTGGGACCGGCGACCTTGGTTTTCTGTACGAGGGAGAACTCTACATCGTCGGGCGCGCGGCGGACGTCGTCGTGCTCGGCGGCGGTCGTCGCCTGTTCCCGGACGAACTGGAGTCTTTTGTTGGCCGCATCGACGGCGTCCGCCCCGGCTCAGTGGCGGTGTTTGGCATTCCGGTCTCCGCGGCGTCCCTCAACCGCCACGACGCGGTTCGCAAGGCCGCCGCCCGCGTCACGTCAGAGCTGGCCGAGCCAGCGACCGAAGACGACGGCACACACCTGCTGGTGGTAGCCGTGGAGGCTGCCGAGGGCGTGGACCGGGTGCAGCTCGCCGAGGCGATCTCCCAGGCCGTGCATCTGCGCATCGGGCGGTTCCCGCACGATGTCCGGGTACTCTCCCCCCGCTCCGTGCCCAAGACGTCCTCTGGCAAGATCAGGCGCTTCAAGTGTCGGGAGTACTACCTGGAGGACGCGCTGGACCGCAGCGATCGCGAAGAGCGCTGGAGAGGTCTGGTCTTTGTCACGGAGCGCGCCAGGAGCTACGTGGCGCAAATGGGACGACGGCTGCGGGGTTTCTTCGATCGCGAGGAGTCCTGAAGCCGCGGCGTCTGCCGCTGTCGCACATGTGTGGCAGTTCCGGCGGGATGCGCCACCGGCTACTCCACAAAGCCCATCGAGGGCTTTTTCTTCTTGGGCGTCTCGACGGGCTTGGCGACCACCGGCTTCTTCTTCTTGGCGCCGACAGGCACGCGCGGCGGTCTGCGGACGGTCCGGACCTTCCGGGGGGGCGGGGTCACCGCCGCAGCCTCCATTTCCACGGCGATGGCGCTCTTTCCTGGACCCACTGACAGGGTCTTGTCCTGCCATTCGTCGCCCTGGAGGTCGAGCTCGACGGGGGCTGCCTCCGCAGAGTCGAATTGGACCGTGGCGGTCCCCGTCCCGATCAGCTTGCCGGCTCGGAGGATCTTGACGCCCGGGGGTGCCGTCACCTGCACGTTGACTGGAACCGGCGCTGCGGGCGGCGCCGGCTCATCGGGCACGCTGGGCGCCGCGTCGTCGGCGACCGCCGGGGCGGCTGGCGCTGGGGCCGCCCTGTCGTCGGTCAAGGCGACTGCCGCGCTGGGGCTGTCCGCGTCCGCAGCGGTGTAGTCCATGCCGAGCCAGACTGTGATTCCGACGCCGGCGACGACCGCCAGCAGAAGGACCCCCGCCACCGCTACCAGAGCGCCGATCTTGAGCCCCCGACCGCCGGCGGACTCACCATAGTCGCCAGACACGTCGGCGCCGTAGCGGACGGGACCGCTGGCGACCCGTGCGCCCGCGGAAGCCCCGGCGGCCGCGACCGCCGTGGAGCCGTCGGCGAGGACGCGCTCCCCTTCCTTCTGGAGCGTTCCGCTGTCGCGCTGCGAGAATGTGCCCGTGTCCGCCGTACCGAGATCCGCGTTGCTGCGCAGGCTACCCGACACCTCGCTGATCCGATGTTTGACCTCGCCCGGAGGCACGACGCCGATCTGGGCTACATCGATCTCTGCGAGCGCCCTCTGAAAATGCGCCGCGTCGGGATACCGTGCGTTGTGGTCGTGCTCGAGTGCCTGGAGCAAGATGGGGCCGAGCGGGCCATTGACCAGCGATTTGGGCACCTCGAGCTTCCCGCTGCCATGGACCATCAGGCACTGGTAGGGGTTGTCGTAGTCCACGACCGGAGCGCCGGTGAGCGCCTCCACGAGGATGAGCCCCATCTGGTAGACGTCGAGCGCCGGGGTCGCCGTCTGGTGTTGGATGTACTCCGGCGCCAGGTATTGCGGCGTTCCAAGAATCTGCCCGGTGCCTGTGAGTTTGCCCTTGCCGGCCTGCACGTCGGCCAGCCGTGCGATCCCAAAATCCAGTATCTTGAGCGTCTCGCGTCGGCTGCCCGGGTTGGTCAGAAACAGGTTGGAGGGCTTGAGGTCCTTGTGGATGATGCCGAGTTTGTGCGCGTCGCCGAGGGCCTCGAGAGCCTCCGCAAACAGCGGCACGATTCGGCTGGCCGTCATCGGGCCGTTGTCCTGGATCTCCACCTCCAGATCGTGACCCTGAAGCAGCTCCATGGCCATGAACGGGCGGCCAATCTCCTCCGCGATGCCAAAATCGAAGATGGTCACCACGTTGGGGTGATCGATCCTCGCAGCAGTGCGGGCCTCCCGTCGGAAGCGTTCCTGAAAGGCATGTTGGGTGCGGATGTCCGCCGCCGGGTTGAGCAGTTTGAGCGCCACCTCGCGGTGGATCTCCATCTGCGTGGCCCGGTAGACCGTGGCAAAGCCACCTTCGCCCACCACATCGATGATCTTGTAGCGCCCCGCGACGACCGTATCGACCGGAAGATGCTCAGCAGCTTGGGGATTGCCGTAGGACACAAAGGCTCCTTTGACGCGCGGGCGTGCACGCGAACTACGAGAACGGGTCGAGGGACCGTCAAGGGCACAACCGCGAGAGCCCTTCCCTTTCGTCCCCGCGCTGATTATTGTCGGCGCGCGCGACCGCACCCCAAAAATTCGCGGCCCGGTCACGGACCGGACGCACTCATCCAACGACCCGAGGAAGCCATGCAGCCACTGACCATCCTGTCTGAAGACGAACTCATGCTCCGCGACACCGTAGCCAGGTTTGCCCAGGACAAGATCAGCCCTCGAGTGATGGCCATGGACGAGGCGGCGCTGATGGACCGGGACATCCTGGACCAGTGCTTTGAGCTCGGGCTTATGGGAATCGAGGTCCCGGTCGAGTACGGCGGCAGCGGGATGCGCATCTTCGACGCGATCATCACCATCGAGGAGCTCGCCAAGGTCGACCCTTCCGTCTCCGTCGCCGTCGACGTTCAGAACACCCTGGTCAACAACGCCATGATCCGCTGGGGGTCCGAGGCGCAGAAGAAGAAGTACCTTCCGAGACTCTGCACAGACACGGTCGCCAGTTACTGCCTGAGCGAGCCTGTCTCCGGCTCCGACGCTTTCGCGCTCCGGTGCCGGGCCGAGGATAAGGGGGACCATTGGCTGCTCAATGGCGCCAAGCTCTGGATCACCAACGGCCACGAGGCCGGTTTCTACATCGTCTTCGCGAACATCAATCCGGACCTCGGCTACAAGGGCATTACGGCCTTCCTTGTCGAGCGGGACTTTGTGGGCTTCTCCGTGGGCAAGAAGGAGGACAAACTGGGCATCCGGGCGTCGTCCACGACCGAGCTGGTGTTCGAGAACTGCGTGGTGCCCAAGGAGAATGTGCTGGGCGAGGTCGGCCGGGGCTACAAGATCGCCATCGAGACCCTCAACGAGGGCCGGATTGGAATCGGGGCCCAGATGATTGGCCTGGCGCAGGGCGCGTTCGACACGGCCATGGCGTACATGATGGAGCGCAAGCAGTTTGGGAAGTCCATCGCCCAGTTCCAGGGCATGCAGTTCCAATATGCGCAGCTCGCCACGGACATCCACGCGGCGCGGCTCGTCGTCTACGAGGCGGCACGTCGTAAGGACGCGGGCCAGCCGTACATCAAGGAAGCGGCCATGGCCAAGCTCTACTCGAGCCAGGTCGCAGAGCGCGTCGCCAGCAAATGTGTGGAGTTCCACGGGGGCGTCGGTTTCAGCAAGGAATACCGCGCCGAGAAGTTCTACCGGGACGCAAAGATCGGCTCCATCTACGAGGGCACGAGCAACATGCAGCTCCAGACCATTGCCAAGCTGCTGCTTTCTGAGCGAGGTTGAGAGTCGCTGGCTCACCCGGACTGCCGACTCCATGCTAAGACACACGCTCCGCGCTCTCCGGCGCGCCCTCCCTTTGTTCCTCGTCGTTGCGACGGTCGCGCTGTGCGCACCCGCTTCGGCGCAGGACCTCCCCGCCGTCAACGTCCAGTTGTTCCGACCCGCCCCTGGGCCGGCCGACTACCTGAACTTGTACGGTACGGGGCTGACCCCGCACCTGAAGTGGCACGCCGGGCTCTTTCTGAACTACGCCGACGCCCCCCTGCGCGAGCGCGGTGAAGGCTCCATCGAGACGGAAGTGCTCGATTTTCAGGTCGGGGCCGACGCCTACGGGACGATTGGCCTCTGGGACGTGCTGGAGCTGGGCATCGCCGTGCCTGTCACGGTTCTTCAGGCGACCGACTCTCTGGACCCGGTGGCCCTGGGGCGCGGAAACGACCTTCGTCCCGCCGCCTTCGGTGACATCCGGTTGTCGCTCAAAGCGGAAGTCCTCAGCCTGCTGGAAGGGTTTGGGCTCGGCGTCGTCGGCGTGTTCTACGCCCCGAGCGGCGATGCGGACGCCTTTGGAGGGGATGGCCATGTCGGCGCTGACGGTCGCATTCTCGCCGAGTATCTCGCGCCGTTTGGTATCCGACTTGCGTCCAACCTCGGCTATCGCTACCGGGTCAATGGGCGCCGGGTTCGCGCCGCGTTCATCGGCAACGAGGTCATCTGGGGCGTCGGTACAGTCATCCCGTTGTTTGCCGAGAAGCTCGACGCCCTGGCAGAGATCGACGGAGGCATCCCGCTGTCACCGGGCTCAAACGGCGAGGTCGAGGACCCCGCCAAGGCGACGCCCGCAGAGGCCAAGATCGCGCTGCGTTACGCGCTCAACGAGGACTGGACGCTCACCGGCGGTCTGGGACGGCGGCTGAGCGACGCCTACGGAGCACCCGATAGCCGCGTCTTTGTCTCCATCGGCGGGCAATGGGTGACGGGCGGCAAGTGGAATTGGGACTACGACCGGGATGGATTCCTGGGCGCCGCCGACAAGTGTCCCAGGGAGAATGAAGACCTCGATGGGTTTGAGGACGAGGACGGCTGTCCCGACCCGGACAACGATGGTGACGGCATTCGTGATGTCCTGGACCGGTGCCCCGACTCCGGCGGGCCCGACGTAGGTGAGGACGGCTGCCCGGACGATGACCCGGACGGAGACCACATCCGCGGCGACAAGGACAAATGCCCGGAGGACCCCGAGGACTTTGACCGGTTCGAGGACAGCGACGGCTGCCCCGACACCGACAATGACAAGGACGGCATCCCCGATGTCCAGGACTCGTGTCCGGACACGGCCGAGACGGTCAACGGCATCGTGGACGACGACGGCTGCCCCGAGGTCGAGGGCCAGAAGGTCATTGTCACGCGCAACAAGATTGAGATCCTGGAGAAGGTCTACTTCGACAGCGGCAAGGACACGATCAAAGCGCGCAGCTTCGCCGTGCTCGACGAGGTCGGCGACGTGCTCAAGCGCAACCGCAACATCCGACGCATCCGCATTGAGGGCCACACGGACGACCGCGGTGGAGAGGCGTACAACCTGCGGCTCAGCCAGCGACGCGCGGCCGCTGTGCGCACGTATCTCATCGAGAATGCCAGGGTCCAGGAGGACCGTCTGGTCTCCGTTGGGTACGGGGAGAGCAAGCCCATTGTCGAGAACGACACGGGGGAGAACCGCTCGCGAAACCGCCGCGTCGAGTTCATTATCGCCCTCGACGACAAGCCGGGGAGCGTATTGCCGGCCGACGAAGGCGACCCCCTCGACAGCCTCGGGCTCGAATAGTTCCATCGCCCCGGCGCTCGCCGGGGTCTCGCTTCGCCCTCATTCTGCGCGGTCAAGCGTACCGCGACTCCTTAGGTGAGGACGTCGAGGTGGCGGGCCACCAGCTGCAAGAACTGGTTGCTCGGGGGGAGGCTGTCGGCCTCTGCGACCACGGTCTTGAAGGCAGCGCGCGCGGCCTCCACCTCATCGGCGTTCGGTTCGTCGCTCGCCGGGCGCCCTGCGCGCACCCATGCGCTGGCCGCGTCGCGCGCCAGGTTCGCGAACGCCTCGCTGATTGCCCAGAGGCCGTCGCCGACCCGGACGGCCTTCTGCGACGCTGCGATGAGATCCGTGAGCTCCATCCCAAGGATGTCCGCGATCAGCGCGAGGCTGAACTCGGTGCTCGATACGGCCCGGCTCAACTCGTCCGTGGACGCGATGCCGCCGTGCCGGACCAGCGCCCTGTGAATCAGATGCGGCAGCTGGAGGTCCAGCCAATCATGGATGAGGGCGAGGCTGGACCCCTCCCGCAGCTTCTCCATGGTTCGGTTCTGGATCTGCCTGGCGCGTTCGCGGCTGATGCCAAGCGCCTCGCCGGTCTCGCGCAGCGTGAGCTCCACACCGTCGAGCCCGTAGCGCTTGCGGATGACCTCCCGTTCCCGGCCGTTGAGCGGACCGAGGATCGCCTTGACCAGTCCGGGGGGCGTCAGCCGACGCTCGGTGACGCTCCAGAGGTTTCCGATGACGTAGCGGTAGACGCGCGCGAACTGCCCGATGATTCGGAACAACTCTCCCACGGACCGGTCGCCCAGGTTCCTGTGCTCGAGCAGCTCGCCCTGCTTGCGCAGCACATTGCCTACGGTGTGGAGACCAGCCTGCTCCAGCGCGCGCAGGGTCCGCGTTGAGATGGAGAGATAGATGAGGCGCGTGTTTGCGAACCTCGATTCAAAGACGGTCAACGCGCGCGTGGCAAACTCGGCCTGCACTTCGGGCGCGTAGGCCAGCAGCTCCCACTTGAAGTTCCGTGCGAACTCCTGCTCGGCGTCGTATTTGGCCAGGGCGACCTCGATGAGTTCGAGGTCTGCGCCAGTGAGGGCACCAAGTTCCGCGGGCCCATCGGCGCCCAGGGCACGGAGCTCCGTCACGTTCTGGATGCCCAACGCGCGCAGCTTGGGCAGCAATCTCGACAGCGAGAGCAGGTTTTGAATCGGCGTTTGGGTGAGCACGTGTTCCAGTGAGAGCGACCGTTCTCCAGCGTGGTGCAGATCGTAGTCAATTGACACGAGTGGGTGCAGCTTGACAAGTCTTCTTTACTGCGGGCTTCGTTAGATGCCGTCTGTGACGCGATCCAATGGGCTAGTGTCGCACGAAGAAACTGCGCTGTTGGACGGCTGCGTTGTCCAGAGAAGCCAAAACCCGATCGCAGTTTTGGTTCCAATCCAGGATCTCGGCTGGGTCGGTGTTCGCGGTTGCAAAACCCACTGCTGCATACCCCCCCTCGCGGCCCCGCAGGGCGACCGCGGTCGCCCTACGGGGCGATTTGCCGCCCTCCTCCCATCTACCTACCTCGTCAAGCAGGGCCTTGATTCGCAGTGCCGAGACACCCGTCGGACACTCGATGTGCAGCACGGTGGGTGCCGGCAGGCGTTTTCGGGTCTGCCAGATTTCCAGCCGGCGACGTAAGGCGTCCGCC